>JAEWIV010000481.1 GCA_023386865.1 Pseudomonadota bacterium | reverse complement strand
GCGGTCGACACGCCGAGGCAGGCGCAGATCTCGCCGCCACGATCGGTGGCGTTGCCGCCGCGCAGGAGCACGCGGCGCTGCTCGCCGTCGAGCGCCGACAGGGCCATGAATGGCGCCAGCCGATCGCGCGCGGCCTCGTCGTGGGCCTTGCCGATCCTGAGCACGGCTTCGAGCCGGTTGTCGCCGATCACGGCGCCAAGCTCCTCCTCGCCGTCGTGCCACGGGCCGGGATTGGCCGTGCGGATCGCCGCCGACAGGGCGCGGCGGGCGACGGCCAGAGGCTGGCTGCCTGCCAGCAGCCAGGCGTGGCAGCCGGCGCCCTTGATGCGCGCCCAGTAGGTGAGCTCGGGCAGCATGATCGGCCTGCGAGCGAGAATCGTGCCATGCCACTGCACGGCGACGCGCCGGACCTCGACAGGCGTGTGCTTGAGCTCGGGCTGGCCCGAGATCGGATCGACCGCCGGATTGACCGCGGCGTTGATGCGCCCGGCGCGCGACAGTTGCGCCGTCCAATGCATCGGCGCGAAGGCCTCGCCCTGGCGCAGCGCCGCCGACAGGTGCACGCGCAGTGTCGCGCGGCCCCAGGCGCTCGACACCTCGGCGATGTCGCCCTCCTGCAACCCGCGCCGCGCGGCGTCGATGGCGTTGAGCTCGATGGTGGGCTCAGGCCGGTGGCCGGCAAGCTTCGGCGACTTCGCGGTGCGCGTCATGGTGTGCCACTGGTCGCGCACGCGGCCGGTATTGAGGCGGATCGGATAGTCGGCGCTCGGCGCATGGACGGGCGGGCGCATCGCGGCGGCGACGAAGCGGGCGCGGCCGTCGGAATGGAAGAAGCCGCCCTCGGCGAAGAAGCGGCGACGCCCCGTCCCCTCCTTCGGCGCCGGCCAGACGAACGGCGCCATCGCGTCGTAGGCGGCATCGTCGATGCCGGCATAGGCGCCGATATCGAAGGCGCGCCGGCCCTCGTTCTCGAACGCCGAGAGCCGCGCGTGCTCGCGAAAGATGTCGGCCGCACCCGTCCAGGCGAACGCCTCGCCATGGCCGAGGCGGCGCGCGACCTCGGCCACGATCCACCAGTCCTGGCGCGCCTCGCCGGGCGGCGGCAGAAACGGGCGTTGGCGCGAGATGCCGCGCTCGGAATTGGTGACGGTGCCGTCCTTCTCGGCCCAGGCGAGCGCCGGCAGGCGGACGCGGCAGGCATCGACGGTGTCGGTCGCGCGCACCGCCTCGGAGACGATCGAGAGCTCGCAAGCCTTCAGCGCGGCGCGCACGGCGTCGGCATCGGGCAGGCTGGCGACGGGGTTGGTCGCCATGATCCACACCGCCTTGACGCGGCCGGCACGCACCGCGTCGAACAGCTCGACCGCCTTCAGGCCGGCCTTGCGCGGCACCTTGTTGGTGTTCCAGAAGCGGCCGACGCGACCGACATCCTCCAGCGCGAAGTCCATGTGCGCGGCGAGCGTGTTGGAGAGCGCGCCGACCTCGCGTCCGCCCATGGCGTTGGGCTGGCCGGTGATGGAGAACGGGCCCATGCCCGGCCGGCCGATGCGGCCGGTCAGAAGATGGCAGTTGATCAGCGCATTGACCTTGTCGACGCCGGCGCTCGACTGGTTCACGCCCTGGGAATAGAGCGTGACGGTTTTCTCGCTGCGCGCGAACCAGTCGAAGACGAGTCTCAGATCGGACTTGGGCAGGTCGCACTGCCCGACATCGCTGGCGCGTGCCGCGACCAGCGCGTCCTCCATGCCGACGGTGTGCCTGTCGACGAAACGCCTGGCCGCCGCGCCGCGGCGCTGAAGCTCGACCAGCAGCGCGTTGAACAGCGCCACGTCGCTGCCGGGCCTGAGCGCCAGATGGAGATCGGCGATGTCGCAGGTCTCGGTGCGCCGCGGATCGACCACGACGATCTTCATGGCGGGCCGTGCCCGCTTGGCCGCCTCGAGGCGCTGGAACAGCACGGGATGGCACCAAGCGAGGTTGCTGCCGACCAGCACGACGAGGTCGGCCAGCTCGAAATCCTCGTACAGGCCCGGCACGGTGTCGCTGCCGAAGGCGCGCTTGTGTCCCGCCACCGACGAGGCCATGCAGAGCCGCGAGTTGGTGTCGATGTTGGCGGTGCCGATGAAGCCCTTGATGAGCTTGTTGGCGGCGTAATAGTCCTCGGTCAGCAGCTGGCCCGAGACATAGAAGGCGACGGCATCGGGACCATGACGCTTGACCGTTTCGTCGAGGCCTTGCGCCACGGTGTCGAGCGCCACCTCCCACGACACGCGGCGGCCATCGACCTCGGGATGCAGCAGGCGATCTTCCAGCGACAGCGTCTCTCCCAGCGCCGCGCCCTTGGAGCAGATGCGCCCGCGATTGGCCGGATGCGCGGGATCGCCGACGACCTCGGCACCGCCACGGCCATCAGGCGTCACCTCGAGCCCGCAGCCGACGCCGCAATAGGGGCAGGTCGTCCTAGTAGACATCGCGCTGGTAGCGGCCGGCCTTGGCCAGGCCGTCGAGCCAGGCCTTGGCCTCGGCAGCGCTCTTGCCGCCTTGCGCGCAGGCGATGTCGAGCAGCGTGTCCTCGACGTCCTTGGCCATGCGCCTGGCATCGCCGCAGACGTAGAAATGCGCGCCCTCTTCCAGCCACTGCCAGAGGTCGGCGGCGGCGTCTCGCATGCGATGCTGGACGTAGACCTTCTCCGCCTGGTCGCGCGAGAAGGCGAGGTCGAGACGGTCCAGCACGCCGCGGCGCTGCCAGTCCATGATCTGGTCCTCGTAGAGGAAGTCGTTGGCGCGCTTCTGGTCGCCGAAGAACAGCCAGTTGCGGCCCCCCTTCTTCCCCGAGGCGGCGCCCCTCGCCTCGCGCTCCTCGAGGAAGGCGCGGAACGGGGCGATGCCGGTGCCCGGACCGACCATGATCGCGGCCGTCGAATCGTCGGCCGGCGGCGCGAAGCCGTGGCTCTTCTGGACGAAGATCGGAATGACGTCGCCCGGCTTGGCGAAGTCGGCGAGGTAGCAGGAGCCGATGCCGTGGCGCTGGCGCTCGTTGCTGTCCCAGCGCACCGCCGACACGGTGAGATGGACCTCGTCGGGATGCGCCTTCGGCGACGAGGCGATGGAATAGAGCCGGGGCTGCAGGCGATCGAGCGACGTCAGGAGCCCCGGCAGCGACGGCGTCACCGAGGGGAAGGCCATCAGCAGATCGAGCAGGTCGGCTTCGGCGAGCTCGGCCGGCCCCTCGCCGTTGGCCAGCGCCTGCAGCCTCAACGCCTCCTCGCCGTCGAAGGCGCGGCTCGCCAGGAACAGCATGCATTCGTCGCTGGGCCGCGCGATGTCGACCTTGCTCAGGAGCACCTGGCGCAGCGGCAAGGCCTCGCCGGCGAACGCCACCATCTCCTCACCGGTGGCGCCGATGCGATCGAGCACGGCCTGCACGAGCTGCGGGTTCTTGCGCGCGAACACGCCTAAGCTGTCGCCTGCCTCGTAGGTGAGGTCGGTGCTCGACAGGTCGAGCACGACGTGGCGCACATCCTTGCCCGAGCCCGGCCGGTTGAGCGGATGGGCATCGACCAGGGTGGCGAGCGCCGGCCGGTCGCGCGAGCCGATCGGGGCCGCCGACTTCGCCACCGGTGTGAAGGCCGCGCCGGTGCGCTGCGGTTCGAGCGCCGCCAGAAGATCCTTCAGCTTGCGCTGCGTCTCCTTGCCGCCGGGCACGCAGCGGGCGAGATCGGGCTCTGCGGCCGACCACACGGCCTCGGCGTAGGTCCGGCAGAGATAGCCGCACTGGCCGCAATCGAGCTGGGCCAAGGCGGCCATGAGCTGACGCTCGGGCCTGGCGCCCTTGGCGAGCTCCAGCCGCTCGGGCATGGCGAGCGAGGCGTCGTGCCAGGGGAAGTCCTCGTCCGGCGCGGCCGCGACGTCGGCCGGCCCCGTCGGATCGGCGGCGACGCCGAGATAGGCGGCAAAGAAGCCGTTCAGCCAGGCGCGCTGCTCGGTCGAGAACGGCGCGGTCTCGGGAATGATCGAGGGCACGGGCGTAATCGCGTTCATGCCGCCAGCGCTCTCGCCGCGGCGAGCTCGCGAAGGGCCGCGACGTCGTGGCGGCGCGCGAACGCGAAGAAGCTCTCGGTCGGCGCCGCGCGATGCGCGAGCCAGGCGACGAGCAGGCGCTCGATCATGGGCGGCAGGTCGTCAAACGCCACCCCGCGCGCATACTCGCGCGCCATCGCCTGCTCGGCCGTGGCGGCGGCGCCTCCGCCGATATAGACGTGATAGCCCTCGACCGAGTCCTCGCCGCGCTCGACCTTGGCGGCCAGCAGGCCGATGTCGCCGACATAGTGCTGGGCGCAGGAATGATGGCAGCCGGTGAGATGGATGTTGATCGGCAGGTCGACCGGAACGCGCGCTTCCAGGTAGTCCGCCAGCCGCAGGGCATGGCCCTTGGTGTTGGCGGCGGCGAACTTGCAGCCGGCATTGCCGGTGCAGGCGACGAGGCCGCGCCGGATGGCGCTCGCCTCGATGCCGAGCCCCAGCGCATTGATGGCGGCGATGCAGATGCCGACGTCGCGGTCGGCGACGTCCGAGATCAGGAGGTTCTGCCAAACGGTCAGCCGGATCGTGCCGCTGCCGAAGCACTCGGAGATCTCGGCCAGCCCGCGCATCTGCTCGCTGGCGAGACGCCCCACCGGCAGCACGAGGCCGAGATAGTTGCGGCCGGCCTGCTTCTGGCGATGGACGCCGACATGGCCGTGCTTGTCGGCCATCGGCCGCGGGGCGATCACGGCGCCGGCGGCGCGGCGCAGCTTCTGGCCGTATTCCTTCTCGACCTCGGCCAGGAAGGCGTCGCGGCCCATGCGGTCGAGCACGTACTTCAGGCGCGCCTTCTGGCGGTTGGTGCGGTCGCCGTGGGCGATGAAGGCCCGCACCACGGCGGCCGCCACGGTCAGGCATTCCTCGGGCTTCAGCAGGACGCCGGTCGCGAAGGCGAAGTCGAGGTGGCCGGTGATCCCGCCGAGCTGCAGATGGAAGTAGATGCCGGGGTCGATGCCATGGGTGACCCGGCAGGCGACGAAACCGATGTCGTTGGTATCCTCCAGCACCGGCACGCGCCCGCCGCCGTCGAAGGCGATGTTGAACTTGCGCGGCAGGCCGTACATCTCGCGGTGATCGAGGATGTAGTGGTGCATGGCGCTGCACAGCGGCCGGGTGTCGATCAGCTCCTGCGGATCGATGCCGGCGGTGGCGCTGCCGGTGATGTTGCGGATGTTGTCGGCACCCGAGCCGCGCGCGGTGAGGCCGAGCGCCTGGATCGCCTCCAGGAAGTCGACAGCGCTGCCCGCGGCGATCTCGCGGATCTGCAGGTTGGCGCGCGTCGTGACGTCGGCGTAGCCGCCGCCATGGGCGTCGGCGGCATCGGCCAGGCCGCGCAGCTGCCAGGCGCTCAGGATGCCGTTGGGGATGCGCAGCCGGCACATGAAGGAGTCCTGGGCCGGCGCGACGTAGAACAGGCCCTGGTACTTGGTGAGGAAGACGTCGATGCCCTTGGGGAACCGGCCGGCCTTGGCGCGCGCCGCGACTTCATCGAGGCGATCGAGAGGATGGCGCTGACGCTTGGCGGTCTCCTCGGCGACCAGCTTGCCGCCCGCCGCCAGCGTGCGGTCCTGAGCCGCGGTCTGCAGCGCATCGAGAGTAGACGGCGCGGCCGAGACGGCGCCGCGACTGGTCAGCTTGTCGGCGGCCTTGCGGGCCTCGAGGCCGCTGACGAACCCCTGTAGCCACTGCTTCTGCTGGTCGTCGAATTCGGTCATGCGCCCCCTCAGGCCGCGGTGCGCGCAGGCACGCGATGGCGTGCGTAGAGGAACTCGAGCACGGCGGCGCGACAGCGCGCATACTCGCCGTCGGTCGCGAGCGCCAGCCGTCGGCGCGGCCGCGCCAGCGGCACCTCCAGGATCTCGCCGATGGTGGCCGACGGCCCGTTGGTCATCATCACCACGCGATCCGACAGCAGCACCGCCTCGTCGACGTCGTGGGTGATCATCATCACCGTGTTGCCGAGGCGGGCATGGATCTCCATGACGCTGTCCTGCAGATGGGCGCGGGTCAGCGCGTCGAGCGCGCCGAACGGCTCGTCCATCAGCAGCACCTTGGGCTGCATGGCGAGCGCGCGGGCAATGCCGACGCGCTGCTTCATGCCGCCGGAGATCTCGTGCGGGCGCTTGTCTTTCGCTTGCGCCATCTGGACGAGCTCGAGATTGTGCATCACCCAGTCGTGGCGCTCGGCCTTGCTCTTGGAGCTGCCGAACACCTTGTCGACGGCGATCGCGACGTTGCCGTAGACGGTGAGCCAGGGCAGCAGCGAGTGGTTCTGGAAGACGACCGCGCGGTCGGGCCCCGGCTCGTCGACCACCTTGCCTTCGAGGAAGACTTCGCCGGTGGTCGCCTGCAGCAGGCCGCCCAGGATGTTGAGCAGGGTGGACTTGCCGCAGCCGGAATGGCCGATCAGAGACACGAACTCGCCGCGCTCGATGGTGAGGTCGATGTCGCGCAGCACTTCCGTCGCCATCTGGCCGCGGCGGAAGCTCATGCCGACCTGCTCGAACTTGAGGTAGCTCCTGTCCATCGCCCGCCTCCTACTGCGCCGCGACGCCGTGCGACACGAAGTGGCCGATGGTGGCGATCAGCTTGTCGAGCAGGAAGCCGACGATGCCGATGTAGACCAGGGCCACGATGATGTCGCTGATGCGCGAGCTGTTCCAGGCGTCCCAGATGAAGAAGCCGATGCCGACGCCGCCGATCAGCATCTCGGCGGCGACGATGGCGAGCCACGAGAGGCCGACGCCGATGAGGAGCCCGGTGAAGATGTAGGGCACGGTGGCGGGCAGCGTGATCTTGTAGAACACCTCCCACCACGACAGCCGGATCACCGCGGCGACGTTGCGGTAGTCCTGCGGGATGTTCCTGACGCCCACCGATGTGTTGATGATGATCGGCCAGATCGAGGTGATGAAGATCACGAACAGCGCCGAGGGATGGGCGTCGCGAAAGCCGGCCAGCGACAGCGGCAGCCAGGCGAGCGGCGGCACGGTGCGCAGGACCTGGAAGATCGGGTCGAGCCCGCGCATCGCCCAGGTGCTCTGGCCGATCAGCACGCCGAGCGCGATGCCGACCACCGCCGCGATGCTGAAGCCGACCGCGACGCGGCCGAGGCTCTTGGTGATCTGCCAGAAGGCGCCCTTGTCGACACCGCCGTTGTCGTAGAACGGATCGACGATGAAGTCCCAGGCGTCGGCCACCACCTTGGTGGGCGGCGGCAGGCGCGCCCCCGGCTCCGAGCACAGCAGCTGCCAGACGAAGAGCGTGATCGTGAGCACGATCAACGGCGGCAGGACGACACCCGCCAGATGCCGCGCCGTCCCGGCCAGCCGCTCGAACACCGGACGCATCGGCGGCTGGAACGGCATGATCTCGGCCGACCGGACCGGCACGGCCGGCACCGGCATGTCGCCGGCGGCGACGACTGTTGCCTTGCTCGTCGCCGCCATCACGCCACCTTCTTGATCTGCAGGGAGGCGAGATAGGTCTTGGGATCGGCCGGGTCGAAGACCTTGCCGTCGAAGAAGGTCTCCTTGCCGCGCGATGTGCTTGCGGGGATGTCGGCCGCGGCGGCGCTGATGTTCTTGGCCGCCTCGCGCCACAAATCCTCGCGGTTGACCTTGGCGATGATGCCCTTGGTATCGAGGTCCATGGGCAGCTTGCCCCAGCGCTGGTTCTCGGTGAGGAACCACAGCTCATGGCTTTGGAACGGGTAGGACGCGCCGCGCGCCCAGAAAGTCATGCGCTGGTCGGAGCCCTTCACCTTGCGGCCGTCGCCGTAGTCGATGTCGCCCTTGATGCGGTCGACGATGTCGGCCGGCGGGACGTTGAACCACTGGCGCTTGCCGATGATCTGCGCGAGCTCGTCCTTGTTCTCCATCTTGTCGCACCACTGCTGGGCCTCCATGACGGCCATCAGCACCGCCATCGCGGCCTTGGGGTTCCTGTCGACCCAGTCGGCGCGCATGCCGAGCGACTTCTCGGGATGGTCCTTCCAGATCTCGCCGGTCATGCAGGCGGTGTAGCCGATGTCCTGGTGCACCAGCTGGTCGCCCCACGGCTCGCCGACGCAGAAGGCGTCCATGTTGCCGACCTTCATGTTGGCCACCATCTGCGGCGGCGGCACGACGATGGTCGAGATGTCCCTGTCCGGGTCGATGCCGCCCGCCGCCAGCCAGTAGCGGATCCACATGTCGTGGGTGCCGCCCGGGAAGGTCATGGCGGCCTTGATCTCCTTGCCGGCCGCCTTCTTCTTGGCGAGCGGCTCCTTGAAGGCCTTGGCGTCGACGGTGATGCCGAGACCCTTGAACTCCTTGGCGACCGAGATCGCCTGGCAGTCGTAGTTGAGGCGGCAGAGGATATACATCGGCACCGGCTTGTTCTCCGGCGTCGTCGTGCCCAAGGAGATCTGGTAGGGCTTGGGCGTCAGGATGTGCGCGCCGTCGATGCCGCCGGCACCCGACCCCAGCACGATGTTGTCGCGCGTGGTGCCCCACGAGGCCTGCTTCGCCACGTTGGCATCGGTGATGCCGTACTTGTCGAACAGCTTCTTTTCCTTGGCGATGATCAACGGCGAGGCGTCGGTGAGGGCTATGAAGCCCAGCGTCACCTTGTTGGTCTCGACACCCGCGGCCTGGGCGACGGCGCCGGAGGGAAAGGCCGTGCGCACCGCGGCCATCGTCGCCGCGGCGGCGGTCGCTCCCTTGAGGATGCTGCGTCGCCCGAACCTCGTGGTGCTCATATTCGTCTCCTGAAAGAAGAAGCTTCGGAAGTCTGTGGCGCCGTCGGCAGCGGTTCGCCGTGGCCACCCGGCGGCAGGCGGTCGGCCGCGGGACAATCGATGCCCATCTCGCGCGCCGCGGCGCGGTAGATGTCCGTGCGATAGACGCGGTCGGCGACGGCCTTGATGTCGGTATCGGGCGGCGCCTGCTTCCAACGCACCATCTGCGCCAGGAACCAGTCGGCATGGCTGCGCCACGGGAAATTGGCGGCGTCGCGCTGGAAGACGTGGAAGCCCGGCAGCTCCAGGGTCCGCGACATGACCTCGGCCGGCAGGTTGAGGTAACGCGGGCTCGACAGGATGCGCGCCGCCTCGCCGCGATTGGCGGATTCGTCGAGCCATCGACAGGCTTCGATCAGGGCCTTGATCAGCGCCTTCAGGGTGTTGGGATTGTTTGCAGCCCATGATTCGGTCGTGCCCAGTACCTTCTCGGGCATGCCCTTCCAGATATCGGGGCCGGTGATGGCGATGCGACCGATGCCCAATGCTTCGGATTGCTGGTTCCACGGCTCGCCGACGCAGTAGCCGTCGACCGCGCCGCCCGACAGATAGGCGACGGTATGCGGTGGCGGCACGACGACCATGCGAACATCGCGGTCGGGGTCGAGGCCGGCCGATGAAAGCCAGAGCCGCGTCATGTAGTTCTGCGGCGAATAGGGAAAGACCGAGGCCAGCACCACCGGCCGGGCGCCCGTGGCCGCGCGCCTGGCGACGACGGCGGCAATGGCGCCGGCATCGAGTGGCTTGCCCTCGGCCACCAGGTGCGGCGCCGCCTCCTCGATCTCGCGCCACAGGCCGTTCGACAGGGTGAGGGCATTGCCATTCACCTGCAGGGTCATGGCGTTGACGACGGCCACCCCGACACTGTCGATGCCGAGCGTCAGCGCCAGCGGCAGGGGGGCGAGGATGTGCGAGGCATCGAGCGCGCCGAGAGCGAGCTTGTCGCGGACATTGGCCCAAGAGACCTCGCGGCGGATTTCGACCTCGAGTCCCTGGCGCTCGTAGGCGCCCAGCTCCTCGGCCAGCACGATCGGCGCGCAGTCGATGATCGGGATGAACCCGACCTTGATCCTCGGTCGCTCCAGATCGGCCATGCCGTACGCGCTCCACAAACGAAAACGGCGTCCCGCGCGGCCGGCATGCTGCCGACCGTTCAGGACGCCGTTGTCCAACCGACGGACCATCCTTGGTCCGTCTTCATCTCACAGGGAGCCCGCCATTGGGCTCACGGCGGGATATGGAGCAGCAAACGTGCCAAGCTCGCTGTGGCGCGCTAACCGATTGGAATACAACGGCTGAGCGGGCGGGATCGATGAAGTCGGCCCGGCATCGGGTGGTCGGGATTCGGGCGCTCGCCTACACAGGACGCTCAATGCGCGGGCACGCCTAAGATTTGAGCACCTTCGCGTAGGTCAGCATTTCCCGAGCGACGTCGCCGATCCGTTTGTTCTGGTCCATTGCGAGCTTGCGCAGGAGCTTGTAGGCGGCGTCCTCGCGCAGGCCCTTCTGCTCCATCAGCAGCCCCTTGGCGCGCTCGACGGTCTTGCGTTCGACGAGGGACAGGCGGGCGCGGTCGAGCTCCTCGCGCATGGCGTGGTAGCGATTGAAGTGGGCGACGGCGACGTCGACCACCGGGCGCACGCGATCCCGCGCCAGGCCTTTCACCACATAGGCCGATACGCCTGCTTCCATTGCGGCGGCGATGGTGGCGGGGTCGGAGCGGTCGACGAACAGGGCGATCGGACGCGGCATGAGATCGGTGGTGCGGCGCATGTCCTCGATGGTGTCGCGACCGGGGCTGTCGATGCTGACGACGACCACGTCGGGCTCGAGCTCGCGCACGCGGCCGATCAGGTCCTGCGTGCCTTCGAGGCGCGCCAGCAGGCGACAGCCGGCGGCGGCGAGACCTGCCTCCACGATCTCGGCGCGGGCGGGATTGTCGTCGATCAGCAGGACGGAGAGTGGCTTGGTCACGGATCGCGGCTCGTTGCAGCGCCTGGGGCGCAACATCCGTGCCAGCCGAATCAAGGCGTTGTTTCTATTGGCTTTCCATCTTCCCAGCGGCCCGACCGCACCTTGCCGTCGGCGCTCGAGAGCTGGCCGTAGCCGTTGCGCTTGCCGCCGCGGAAGCCGCCTTCGTAGCGCTGGTCGCCCACCGTCTCGACGGCCGCGCCTTCCAGCAGATCGGCGCGGAACTCTCCCGCCTGTACGGTCGCGGGCTCGGTGAGCGTTCGTCGCACGCCCAGACCTTCGAGCCGGCCCGAGACGAAGTTGCCCTCGGCGCGATCGACGGCCGGCTTCTCGCGCGCGCCGAGCCCGGTCGGCTGGCCGTCATGCCACTGGCCGGCATAGCGCGTGTCGTCTTCGAAGCGCACGGTGCCGAGGCCGTTCAGGCGGCCGTCCTGGAAGTCACCGGCCTGGCGCTCGCCGTTGCCGAGCTCGGCGACACCCAGGCCCTGGCGCTTGCCGTCGCTCGACTGGCCGACATAGCTCACGCCGTCATTGGTGAGCCTCTCGGCGTTCGGCAGGTCCGGCCGCGCCGCTCGCGCCGCGACGATGCGTGCCTCGCCCGCCATCGCGCGCGCCGCCCGGGCTGCTTCCTCGGCACGCTCCTGCGC
>JAEWIV010000478.1 GCA_023386865.1 Pseudomonadota bacterium | reverse complement strand
CGGGGGGCGCGCCCCGGGCGCCGCGGGGGGGGGTCGGCAGGAGAGGGCGAGCGACATCCGTCTGTGCTTCATTCGCCTGCATCTCGATCATCCCTACACCCAGGTGCTGGCGATCTTCGACGTGCCGGGCACGCGCGATCAGCCGAGCGGCGATCCGGGGCTCCATCACGTCCAGTTCCGCAACGCCACGATGGACGATCTGTTCGCCCGCTACGATCGCCTGAAGTCGATCGGGATGCTGCCGCACCGAACGGCCAATCACGGTCCGGGCACGAGCTTCTACTACCGCGATCCCGACCAGAATGTCGTCGAGCTGTCCGCCAGCAATTTCGCCTCGGCCGAAGACTACAAGGCCTACTTCACGTCGGAATCGTACAGGCGCAACCCATCCGGGATAGAGATCGATGCCGACGACTATGTCGCACGCTACCGCAGCGGCACGTCGCTCGCCGACCTCGTGCGGATCCCGGCCTGACCATGAGCGACGTCGAAACGTCCGTCCTCATCGTCGGGGCCGGGCCGGTGGGTCTCGCGCTGGCCTGCGAGCTCGGGTGGCGCGGCGTGAAGTGCCTGGTTGTCGAGCAGGGGCAGGGCGAGGTGGTCTTTCCCGCCGGCGAGGCCATCAGCGTCCGGACCATGGAGCATCTACGTCGCTGGGGCATTGCCGATGCGGCGCGGCAGAGCGAGTTTCCGCAGGACTATCCGCGCAACGTCGTCTTCGTGACGCGGCTGCTCGGGCAGCAGGTCGCCCGTTTCGAACGGGACTCGAACGCTGCGGCGTACGCCAAGGCCGGCCGCTTCAGCCCGGAAGCCGCGATCTGGTGCCCCAAGATGTGGTTCGATCCGCTGCTGCGGCGGCATGCGGCGACGCTCGGCCCGGTGACGTTGCGCGATCGCTGTCGCCTGGAGTCGTTCACGCAGGACGCCAGGGGTGTCCGCGCCACGGTCACCGACCTGTCGACCGGCAAGCAGCAGGTCATCCGAGCCGACTTCCTCGCCGCCTGCGACGGCGCCCGGAGCTCGGTCCGCCGCCACCTCGGCATCGAATTCGAAGGCACCTTCGCCGAAGGGCATAATTTCGGCATCTACCTGCGCGCGCCCGACCTGCTCGCGCGCCAGCCACATGGAGCGGCAAGCCAGTTCCTCACCATGAGCACGCGCCATCGGGCGGCGCTGTCGACGGTGAACGGCAAGGATCTCTGGCGCCTGTCGCTTTACGTGAATGACGGCGAGGCCGATACGCTCGACCCCGTGGCCTGCGTGCGCGATACGTTCGGCGTAGACCTCGAGGTCGAGATCATCCGCGCGCAACCCTGGTCGGGCCACCGCGTCGTCGCGCGGTCGTACCGCGACGGCCGTGTCTTCCTGGTCGGTGATGCCGCCCATATGCTGTGGCCGAAAGGGGGATTCGGGGCCAACACCGGAATCGGCGACGCCGTGGATATCGGCTGGAAGCTGGCTGCCGTGCTCGATGGGTGGGGCGGCAGCGTTCTGCTGGACAGCTACGAGGCCGAGCGGCGGCCGATCGGGGTCCGCAACGTCGAGGAGGCGGCGAGCAACCGCGCAGCCGACCACGACTTGCCGAGCGAACCGCTGCTCGAAGCGGACGGGCCAGAGGGCGAAGCCGCCCGACGCCGGGTCGGCGACGTCATCCGTGCCACGCGCTGGAAGGAATGGAACACGCTCGGCGTGCAGCTCGGCTACCGCTATGCGCGATCGCCCATTGTCGTTGCCGACGGCACCCCCGAGCCGCCGGACGACCCGACCGAGTATCGGCCGTCGACCTGGCCGGGCATGCGGGCTCCGCACCACTGGCTTTCGCCGGGATCGTCGACGCTCGACCTGTTCGGTCGTGGCTTCGTCCTCGTCGCCTGCGCCGGTGCCGAGACCGCCGCCTTCGAGGCGGCGGCGCGTCGATCGGGGATCCCCTTCACCGTCCGGCGCAGCGATTCCGATGAAGTCGCGGCGCTCTACGAGAAGCCGCTGGTCCTGGTGAGGCCCGATGGCCACGTCGCCTGGCGTGGAGACCGTGCAGACGAGGCGGCGGATATCCTTCCGCATGTTTCCGGACAAAGGGGCGCCGGCAAGGCGCGAGACGACGGGCAGCGCAAGGTCGCCGTCGGCTGATGACACTTCAGGGAGAAGACGAGGAAATGACCAAGATAGTCAGAGTCATCCTGCTGCTTGCGTTGGCCGCAGTCGCGACGTCGGCCGGCGCCCGCGCCCAGACGGACGGAGTCAGCATCGCCATACCGGTCCTGTCGCTCACCTTCAGTCCGAACTACGTCGCCGCCGACAAGGGCTTCTGGCAGGAGCAGGGACTCGACGTGAAGTTCGCTTCCATCCCCGGCGTCGGGGCGACGAATGCCGTACTGGCCGGCAGTGTCGACTTCACCAACACCGCGTCTTCGGCGTTCCTTCGAGCCGTCGCTCGCGGGCAGAAGCTCGTGGCGATCGGCAACACGCTCGATCGCATCCAGATCGAGCTGGTCATGGGCAAGTCCTTCCTCGCGGCACGCGGCTTCGACGCCAAGGCTCCGGCTGACGTACGCGCCCGTGTCCTGAAGGGAGCCAGGATCGCCGTGGATGCGCCCAATTCGATCGTCCATGGCTACGTCCGCTACGCCGCCAGGCAGGCCGGCATCGATCCGGAGCGCGACATCACGATCACGCCAATGGCGCCACCGGCGATGCTCGCCGCGCTTCGCAGCGGCCAGGTCGACGGTATCGCGATGTCGCGGCCCTGGCCGTCGATGCTGCGTCTCGAAGGCATCGCGCTGACCGTTCTGAGCAGCCCCGACGGCGATTTTCCCGAACTCAATCCCTTCAACTACAACCTCATCGTCACGCGTCCGGGAGTGTGTGAGGCCAGGCCGGCGACCTGTCGCAAGCTCATGGCGGGGTTCAACGCGTCGCTGGCGTTCATGCATGACAACACGCCCGACACCCTGGCCATTCTCGGCAAGCGGCTCGACAAGATGGAGCCCAGCCTCGTCAAGGACGCGTTCGCCGGCGTGCTGGCCGGCACCCCTCGCACCGCCGTGGTCAAGGAAATCGGCTTCACGCACGCCCAGGACTACATGATCAGGGCCGGCATCATGCGGGAGGACGAGGCGCTGAAGTCGTTCGCCGGTCTCTACGACAACAAGTATGCCGAGTAGCGGCGATGCGGACGGCATTCTGCCGATGTATCCTCTTGGCGCTTTGCCTCGCAACGTGGCAGTCGGCGAGCCTGCTCGCCGGGCCGCAGTGGCTGCCGGCGCCGTTGCCGACGGGGCGTGAGTTCTGGGTACAGCTCGCGAGCGGCGAGCTGTGGTATCAGGCGCGCTACACGCTGCTTGCGGCGGCCCTCGGCTTCCTGATCGGCGGCATTCCGGGCGGCTTGTTGCCCTTCCTGCTGAGGCGGCTGGCGACCGTGCGGGCCATCCTCGATCCCTACCTCGTCGCGGGATACGGCGCACCCAAGGTGGCGCTGACGCCGCTGTTCATCCTGTGGTTCGGCATCGGCGTGGAGTCCAAGGTGGCTCTGGTCGCGAGCGTCGTCTTCTTCATGGTGTTCTTCATCACAACGGCCGGACTCGACAGCGTCGACCAGAAGCTGATTGCTGCGGCGCGCGTCTTCGGTGCGGGCGGCAGCTTGATCGCCCGCGAGATCGTGTGGCCCAGCGCGGTGCCCTACGTGCTCACGGGACTGCGTGTGGCCGCGCCTTATGCGATAGGCACGGCCGTGGTCGGTGAGCTCATCTCTTCCAATCGCGGCCTCGGCTACATGATCCAGGCGGCGGCGACCAACTTCGAGCCGGTCAAGCTGTTTGTCGGAGTCGTCGCGCTTGCGCTCATCGTGCTCGGGCTGAATGCGGCGCTCGACCTCTGCGAACGCCGCTTCCTGGCATGGCGTCCCGCCGGCGGCATCGCCGAGAGCGCCCAAAGCGGATTCTGAAATGGCCACATGGAGAGACGAGCCGATGCTGGAAGTGCGCAATCTCGCGCGCCGGTTTGATGCGCGCGACGGCAGCGCCCAGGGCATGGCAGTCATCGAAGGTCTGTCGTTGTCGGTGGCCGAGGGCGAGTTCGTCACCATGGCGGGGCCGTCGGGCTCGGGGAAATCGACCCTGCTCAACATGCTTGCGCAGATCGACCGTCCCACGGAGGGCTCGATCCATCTGCGCGGCCGGACGACCTTCGAAGCGGGGCAGGCGGCCCTCCAACCGGGCTGGAATTGCCAGGTCGGCTACGTCACGCAGGAGGACAACCTCCTGCCGTGGCGCCGCCTGATCGACAACATCCTCCTGCCCCTGCGCGCCCAGAACCGGCTCGACGACGGAGCGCGGGCGCGGGTCTCGACGCTGATAGAGACCGCCGGCCTCACCGGTTTCGAGCGCTACTATCCACATCAGCTCTCCGGCGGCATGCGCAAGCGCGCCTCACTCGTCCGGACGCTTGCCTACGACCCGCCTGTCATCCTCATGGACGAACCCTTCGGTGCGCTGGATGCGCAGACCAGGATGGAACTGCATGCCGATCTGCTGCGGCTGTGGAGCCTGAAGCGCAAGACCATCGTCTTCGTGACGCACGACATCGCCGAAGCGATCGCGCTCGGTGACCGCGTGCTGGTCCTCTCCCGGGCGCCGGCGCGCATCGTCGACGAATTCCCCGTGACCCTGCCGCGGCCGCGCGACGTCGACCGGCTGATAGGCTCGCCGGCCTTCACGAGGCTCTACGAGGCCATTCGCCAACGTCTGGCCCGCGAGGCGCCGAAGGCCGCGCGCGCATGACGCCGCGTGCGGATATCGTGCTGGCAGGTCGTGTCGTGCTCGGGCTGGGCCTCGTGCTGGCATGGATCGCGGTGCACCGGGCGCTGGGCGACAATTACGTCGCGGGACCCGGTGAGGTCGCGTGGCGTCTGCTCGAGATCGCCGCCAGCGGCGTGCTCGCGATCGACGTGGCGGTGACGCTGTTCGAGGCCGCTGTCGGACTGGTGATCGGCGGCCTCGCCGGCTTCGCCTTGCCGTTCCTGATCGACAGGATTCCCGGACTGGAACGGTCGCTGCGACCGTTCATCGGGGCGGCAATGGGCGTGCCGAAGCTCGCCCTCGCACCCCTCCTGATCCTGTGGCTCGGCATCGGCCTGGTCTCGAAGTGTGCGTTCGTGGCCATGGTCGTGTTCTTCCTGCTGTTCTTCAGCACCCTGGCAGGAATCAGGGGTGCCGATGTCAAGCTGATCGCGATGGCCCGAATCCTCGGCC
>JAEWIV010000447.1 GCA_023386865.1 Pseudomonadota bacterium | reverse complement strand
CCTCGACGCCGCGGCGCGGCTCGGCATCGGCCCCTTCCCGCGCGCCGCGCTCGCCATGGCGGGCGAGGTCGACGGCTGGGTCGCCACCATGGCCGCCATCGACGCCGAGGACCGGCTGCGCTCGGAGCTCGCCACCGGCCGCTTGCGGGACGCCGAGACAGGCACCACATCCTGTGGGCCGCATCGCAGCGATCTCGCAGTGCGCCACCTCGATCTCGACCTGCCGGCGGCCGAGGGCTCGACCGGCCAGCAGAAAGCGGTCCTGGTGTCGATCGCCTTGGCCCACGCCCGGCTGGTGGCGCTGTCGCGCGGATGCGCGCCGCTCCTGCTGCTCGACGAGATCGCGGCGCATCTCGACGCCGAGCGCCGGACGGCGCTGTTCGACGAGGTGATGGCGCTCTCCGTCCAGTGCTGGATGACGGGCACCGATGCCGAGCTTTTTGCCCCGCTCGCCGGCCGCGCGCAGGTCCTGCGCGTCGCCGACGGATCGATCGCGGCGGCCTGACCCTATTCCTGGAAAGCCAGAACATGAGCGACGACAACGACAACGAAGTGACCACCGGCGGCGGCGGCGGCGATTACGACGCCAACTCGATCAGGGTGTTGCGCGGCCTCGATGCGGTGCGCAAGCGGCCGGGCATGTATATCGGCGACACCGACGACGGCACCGGCCTGCATCACATGGTCTACGAGATCGTCGACAACGCCATCGACGAGGCCCTGGCGGGCTATTGCGACAAGGTCGACGTGATCCTGCAGGGCGACGGCTCGGTCACGGTGCGCGACAACGGCCGCGGCGTGCCGGTCGACATCCACAAGGAAGAGGGCATCTCGGCCGCCAGCGTGATCTTCACCCAGCTCCATGCGGGCGGGAAGTTCGACAACAACGCCTACAAGGTGTCGGGCGGCCTGCACGGCGTCGGCGCCGCCGTCGTCAATGCGCTCTCCGAGCACCTCGACCTGCGAATCTGGCGCAACGGCAAGGAGCACTTCATGCGCTTCCGCCACGGCGATCCGGAGAAGGATCTCGAGGTCGTGGGCGACGTGCCGGCGGACAGGCACGGCACGGAGGTGACCTTCCTGCCCTCGCCGCAGACCTTCACGAAGACCGAGTTCGACTTCGCCACCCTGGAGCACCGGCTGCGCGAGCTCGCCTTCCTGAACTCGCGCGTGCGCATCGTGCTGACCGACGAGCGCGGCGCCGAGCCCAAGGTCTCGGAGCTGTTCTACGAGGGCGGCATCGAAGCCTTCACGAAGTACCTCGACCGCAACAAGCAGGTGCTGCACAGCCCGCCGGTGTCGATCCGCGGCGAGCGCGAGGGCATCACCGTCGAGGTCGCGATGCAGTGGAACGACAGCTATCACGAGACGATGCTGTGCTTCACCAACAACATCCCGCAGCGCGACGGCGGCACGCATTTGGCGGGCTTCCGCGGCGCGCTGACGCGCACGCTGAACAAGTACGCCGACGAAAGCGGCCTCTCCAAGAAGGAGAAGGTGAACCTGACCGGCGACGACATGCGCGAGGGCCTGACCTGCGTGCTGTCGGTCAAGGTGCCCGATCCGAAGTTCTCCTCCCAGACCAACGACAAGCTGGTCTCCTCGGAGGTGCGGCCGGTCGTCGAATCCGTGGTCGGCGACAAGCTCGGCCAGTGGTTCGAGGAGCACCCCTCGGAGACGCGCAAGATCCTGACCAAGGTGATCGAGGCCGCGGCCGCCCGCGAGGCCGCCCGCAAGGCGCGCGAGCTCACCCGCCGCAAGGGCGCGCTCGACGTCAGCTCGCTGCCGGGCAAGCTCGCCGATTGCCAGGAACGCGATCCGGCGCTCAGCGAGCTCTTCATCGTCGAGGGCGATTCGGCCGGCGGCTCGGCCAAGCAGGGCCGCAATCGGGCCAACCAGGCGATCCTGCCGCTGCGCGGCAAGATCCTGAACGTCGAGCGCGCGCGCTTCGACAAGATGCTGAGCTCCGCCGAAATCGGCACGCTGATCACGGCGCTGGGCACCGGCATCGGCCACGACGACTTCGACCTGTCGAAGCTGCGCTACCACAAGATCATCATCATGACGGACGCCGACGTCGACGGAAGCCACATCCGCACGCTGCTGATGACGTTCTTCTATCGCCAGATGCGCGAGCTGATCGACGGCGGCTACCTCTATATCGCCCAGCCGCCGCTGTTCAAGGCGGCCAAGGGCAAGTCGGCGATCTACCTCAAGGACGAGCGCTCGCTGGACGACCATCTGATCGACAGCGGTCTCGACGGCGCCTCCTTCCGCCTGGGCGGCGGCGCCGTGCAGTCGCGCGAGGATCTGCGCCGCACCGTCGATATCGCCCGCTCGGTGAGCAACCTGGTGAAGCCTCTGGCGCTGTCACGCCGCGTCACCAGCCAGGCCGTGATCGAGCAGGCGGCGATCTCCGGCGCCTTCAAGCCCGACGTGCTGGCCGACGCCAATCTCGCGCGCCAGGCCGCCGACTACATCGCCCGCCGCCTCAACCGGGTGAGTCCCGAGCTGGAGCGCGGCTGGACGGGCGAGCCGACGCCGGACGGCGGGCTGGTCTTCACGCGCCGCCTGCGCGGCGTGGAGGAACGGCACGTGATCGACGTCCAGCTGATCCGGAGCGTCGAGGCTCGCCGCCTCGATGCCCTGGCCGACGACCTGCAGGCCGTCTACCAGCAACCCGGCACCTTCATCTCCAAGGACAAGGAGATACCGATCTTCTCGCCGACCGGACTGTACGCCGCCGTGCTCGAGGCGGGCCGCAAGGGCCTGGCCATCCAGCGCTACAAGGGCCTGGGCGAGATGAATCCCGACCAGCTCTGGGAGACCACGCTCGACCCCGAGGCGCGCACCCTCCTGCAGGTCAAGATCAATCACGCCGACGAGGCCGACGAGATCTTCTCCACCCTGATGGGCGATGTCGTCGAGCCGCGCCGCGAATTCATCCAGGACAACGCGCTCAAGGTGGCGAACCTCGATGTCTAGGCTGCTGTCCGTCCTGCTCGCCGTCGCGGTCTGGACGGGTGCGGCCGCCGCCCAGACGCAGTCGACGGCGCCGGGCAGTCATGCCGGCACCAAGCTCGCCTTCCCGGCGACCGTCGGCGGCGCCCAGCTCGAACGTTCGGTCAACTATGCCGGGCCGCCCAACAACCGCCCAGAGCAGGGCGTCACCTACTTCTATTCGACGCCGAAGAAGATGGTGATCGCGGTCCACGTCTATGACGGCGGCCGCCGCGTGCCCTCCGGCAGCGGCAATCCCACCGTGGTCGACGAGTTCATGGGCGAGCTGAGCTCGTCGGAGCTGCAGGTCAGGCACGCCGGCTACATTCATTTCGAGCGGCCGTCGGTGCCGTCGACCTGCACCTACGGCAGCGTCTCGTTCCGCTGCATCACCTACAGCGCCATCAACCAGTCGAACACCCGCCTCTACACCAAGATGATGCTGACCGGCTTTCGCGATCACTTCATCTCGATCCGCATCGACTGGTCGCAGGCTCGCCAGCAGACCGCGACCGACGCCGATGCCGCCTTGCAGGCTTTCGTGCCGGCGCTGCTTCACTGAGCGCCAGCCGCCGCCTCGGCGTTACAGCACCATCTGGGTCTGGGTCACCACGGCGACCAGCTTGCCCTCGGCCGTGGTCACGCGGGTCTGCCACACCATGGTGCGGCGGCCGCGATGGATCGGCGTCGTCTCGCCGATCACCGTCGTTCCGACCGGTGCCGGCCCGACGAAATTGGTCTTGCTCTCGATCGTCGTCGTGCCCTTGCCCTCCGGCAGGTTGAGCACGGTGGCGGCGGCGCCCAGCGTGTCGGCAAAGGCCATCACGGCGCCACCGTGCAGTATGTCGGGCCGGGTGCAGAGCTCGGGCTTGACGACCATCTCGGCCCTCACGGCCGTCTCGCTGGCGGCGACAAACTTCAGCCCCAGGACCTTGGCGAAGGGCAGCGGTTGGTCGTTCAGGAACTGAAGCTTGTCCATGGTCGAAGTCCTCTCACACTGGTTCAGGGATCAGCCGGCCGTGCCCAGCCGGCGCAGGCCGAGATACTCCAGGATCGCCAGATCGGCCACGATCAGGGCGACCGCGCCGATGCCCACGAAGCCGGCCAGGCTCCAGGTTGCCGGCACTGCCAGCACCAGCACGCTCGCGACCACCCAGGCAAGGTCGGCCGCGAAGATGACGCGTGCCCAGGCCTGCGGCAGCGTCTCGCGCGAAGCGACCCAGGCACACAGGGCGCCGAAGGCAATCACGCCGACGCCCAGCAGCTCGAAGACGATGGCGAGGTCGAGCCCCAGGACGGAAACCGGGCCATGCGCCGCGATCCTGGCGAACGGTCCGGCGAAAGCCGCCAGCACCGCACCCGAGGCAACGGAGAAGACGGCGTTGCCCCACAAGGTGCGGCGCAGCAGGCGGTCGGTTGAAGCGTTCATGACATCCTCCTTGGCTTAGACGACGCGCCAGAGGTCGCATCGGTCCGCCCTTGCAGCAATTACGCTCCAGGTAATCGGCGGACCGTCGGGCGGATGCTATCTTCCGCTCCATGATGCGCACATCCCCTGCAGCGGCCTCGGCCGCCCTTCCCGCGCAGCCCGACATGTTCGGTCCCATGCTGCGCACCTGGCGGCGGCGCCGCGGCGCCAGCCAGCTCGCGCTCGCCCTCCAGTCGGGCGTCTCGCAGCGCCATGTCAGCTTCCTCGAATCCGGCCGCGCCCGGCCAAGCCGCGAGATGGTGGTCCAGCTGACCACGGCGCTCGACGTGCCGCTGCGCCAGCGCAACGCCATGCTGCTGGCGGCCGGCTTCGCGCCGGCCTATCGCGAGAGCAATCTCGCCGCGCCGGAGCTGCAGCCCGTGCGCAAGGCGATCGACCACATGCTGAAGCAGCAGGAGCCGTATCCCGCCGTGGTGATCGACCGGCTGTGGAACCTGGTGCAGGCCAACGACGCGGCCAACGCCTTCACGGTCTTCCTGTTCGAGGGTCCGCCGCCGCCACCGCCGCCGGGCAAGCCGCCCAACCTGCTGCGCTGGCTGCTCGATCCCAAGGCGCTGCGCGCCAAGATCTCGAACTGGGAGGAGGTCGCGCGCTATCTCGTGTCGACGACCTATGCCGAGATCCTGGCCGATGGCGGCGAGCCCAAGGCGCTGGCCTTCATCGAGGAGATCATGGGCTACCCCGATGTCCCCGCCTCGTTCCGCAAGCTGCGCTTCGAGGACCGGCCGCCGCCCGTGCTGACCATCGATTATCTGGTGGGCGGCAAGGCGCTGTCGGTGTTCACCACCATCGCCACGCTCGGCACGCCGCAGGACATCACCCTGCAGGAAGTCCGAATCGAGTGCTTCTTCCCGGCCGACGACCGCAGCGACGCCCTGTTCAAGAGCCTGGCGGCGAAACGCTAAAGCGGAACGGCATCAGCCGAGATCGTCGACGTCGTTGCGCAGCTTGCGGCCGGCGCGGAAGCGTTCGAGATTGTCGAGGAAGATGTCGAAGATCGCCTCGTTCTGGCCGAGCGAATGGCTGGCGGTATGGGGCGAGATCAGCACGTTGGGCATGTCCCAAAGCGGCGACGTGGGATCGAGCGGCTCGCGCTCGAACACGTCGAGATAGGCTCCCGCCAGCCGGCCGCTTTGCAAGGCCTCGATGACGTCCTTCTCGACCGCGATCTCGCCGCGCGACACGTTGATGAAATGCGAGCCCATGGGCATCGCGGCAAAGGCGGTGGCGTTGGCGATGCCACGCGTCAGCGGCGAAGCCGGGCAGCACAGGATCAGCCAGTCCGCCGTCGACAGGGCGGCGTGAAGCCCGTCGTAGGGTATGGTCTGGTCGCAGGGCGCAACGGGCTCGGCCGTGCGGTGGACGCCCGTCACGGTCATGCCCAGCATCTTGAGCAGCGAGGCGATGTTGCGCCCGATCGGGCCCAGCCCGACGATCACGGCGTTCTGGCCCTTGAGGTCGCGCGGCGAGCGCTCGCCGAGCCGTGGCTACCAGGCATGGCCGCGCTGGGCATCGGCCAGCAGCGGGAAGCGCCGATTGACGGCGATCAGCGCGCCGAGGACGCTGTGCGACACGGTAACGGCCGTGGCGCCCGAGGCCGTGGTCACCTTCACGCCGCGGTCGCGCAGCTCGCGATAGATCGCCCGCTCGGCCCCGGCGGGATGGATCTGCAGCCAGCGCAAGCCCGGCGACTTGCGCAGCACGGTCTCGAAACCGCGCAACTCCGGCGTCGGATTGTCC
>JAEWIV010000416.1 GCA_023386865.1 Pseudomonadota bacterium | reverse complement strand
TGAGACTTCCGGCATCGCAGCGGGCGCCGGCCGAGATCCTGGGCGAAGCCAACGCCCAGTGGCGCGCCAGGGTCGTGCGCGTCGACCGGCTGACGCCGACCATCGTCGAGGTCGTGGTCGAGGCGCCGGCCGCCGCGCGCAACTTCGAGCCCGGCCAGTTCTATCGCCTGCAGAACTACGAGGCGCGGTCGAAGAAGGTCGACGGCACCTTGCTCACCATGGAGGGCCTGGCGTTGACCGGCGCCTGGGTGGACAAGGACAAGGGCCTGCTGTCGCTGATCACCCTGGAGATGGGCGGCTCGTCCGATCTCTGCGCCCTGCTCGAGCCCGGCGAGCCGGTGATCGTCATGGGCCCGACCGGCACGCCGACCGAGATCGAGCCGGGCGAGACGGTGGTCTTGGCGGGCGGCGGCCTCGGCAACGCCGTGCTGTTCTCGATCGGCCAGGCCTTCCGCAAGGCCGGCAGCAAGGTTCTCTACTTCGCGGGCTACAAGAAGCCCTCCGACCGCTACAAGGTCGAGGAGATTGAGGCCGCGGCCGACGTCGTCGTGTGGGCGTGCGACGAGGCGCCGGGCTTCGAGGTCGACCGGCCGCAGGACAAGTCGGTTGTCGCCAACATCGTCGAGGCCATGCGCCGCTACGCCGCCGGCGAGCTCGGTGAGCAGCCGATTTCCTTCGAGGATGCCGACCGCATCGTCGCCATCGGCTCGGACGGCATGATGAACGCTGTGCGGCTGGCGCGGCATGGCGTGCTGAAGCCCTGGCTCAAGGCCGGCCACAAGGCCCTGGGGTCGATCAACTCGCCCATGCAATGCATGATGAAGGAGATCTGCGCCCAGTGCCTGCAGCTCCACAAGGATCCGGTGACCGGCAAGGAATCGGTGGTGTTCTCCTGCTTCAACCAGGACCAGGAACTCGACCGCGTCGACTTCGCCTGCCTGCGCCAGCGGCTGCGCCAGAATGGCGTGCAGGAGAAGATCGGCGCCCTGTGGATCGACCGTTCGCTGCGCCGGATCGGCGCGCGGTAGCAGGTCGGCGGACGATATTGTTCGCATCGCTGGGGCATGGGAGAAGCCGTGCGACACTTCTGCCGGCGAATGACGCGGAGGGACCAATGTCGAATCCAGCGAGGTCGGGCGAGCGCGCCCAACTGCTCAACCTGCTCGATCGGCTGGATGCCGTTGATCGCGCCCGCGCGCCAAGGCCCTTCCTGCCTGACGTCATCATCGACAAATGGCGTCGCGGCGATCCCGAAGCACGGCAAACCATCGAAGAAGAAGTCGACCGCCTGCCCAAACGGAAGAAGTCGGGCTGACCTGCCCGCGCCCGCCTGGCGCGTGTGAACGCGCCTACGGCGTCCGCACGAACCGGAACAGCACCTTGTCCTGGCTGTAGTAGCGCAGCTGGTCGACCACCTTGGGGAAGTAGGCGCTGCCCACCGTCACCGGCATGAAGGCGTCGAGGTCGAGGGGACGCACCGAAACGGTGAAGCCGGCCTGGGCGAAGGCCTTCGAGACGTCCTCCAGCGAATGATCGTGGATCGGGATCGACGAGGTTTCGGAGATCAGCTTGCGCCAGCGCGGCCATACCGCGCTGTCGGTATGGCAGCCCATGGCGGCGACGTACGAGCCGCCCGGCCGCAGCGCCGCCCTCATGTCGCGCGCGTGCGCGCCGAGGTCGCCCAGCAGGTAGATCACCTCGTGGCTGAAGGCGTAGTCGAAGGCGCGGCCGAGCGAGGCGGCATTGTCGGCGACCTTGTATTCGACCGGCCGCTGACCCTTCAGCAGTTCGGCGCGCGCCACCGATTCGCGGGCGATGTCGATGCCGACCGCGCTCCTGTAGGGATGGCGGTCGTACAGCATGCGCAGGAAGCCGCCCTGGTTGCAGCCGTAGTCGAGCACGGTCGCTTCGTGCAGGTCGTGCGGCACGGAGACGTTGATCATGCGTCTCCAGATGGGCGCGTGCGCCGCGCCCATCGCCTCTTCGTCAGCGGGATTGCGGTTCCAGGTCGCGATCATCGAGGGGTGCTGCATCGCTCGCTCCTGTCGTTGCGGCGAATCTAGCACGCCCCGTCCCTGAACGTCGTGGTCCCCACGGGATGACGAGCAACGGTCCGGCGATCAGGCTGCCGAAGGCGATCATGCCGACGGCGATGGCGACGAACACGCCCGGCAGCCCCCAGCCCAGGATCTCGACGGCGAACCATCCACCGACCGTGGCGATCAGAAGGCGGGCGAGGCCGGCGATGAACGGCGCCTTCATGCGGCCCGCGCCCTGGCTCGCGAACGACAGCGTCATGCCGAGGCCGAACAGGCAGTAGAAGGGCGCCACGCGCGTGATATAGGCGACCGTCGCCTCGACCACCCGGGCGTCGCCGGTGAACAGCCGCGCCCAGCCCTCGGGCACGAAGGCCAGGATCCAGCCGCAGACGCCGAGCGCCCCGGCCGCCGTCAGGCTGCCGATCCAGGCGGCGCGCACCGCGCGCTTCCAGTCGTTGGCGCCGGCCGCGACGCCGACCAGGGTCGTCAGCCCCGAACCGATGCCGAAGGCCAGCGGCACCAGCATGAACTCCAGCCGCACGCCGATGCCGTAGCCCGCGAGCGCCGCCACGCCGAAGCGGCCGACCAGTCCCGTCACCAGCATGGCCGTCAGGTTCGCGGTGAAGGCCGAGAAGGAGGCGATCAGGCCGACGCGCAGGATGTCCCCGAAGAGCCGCCCTTGCAGGCGCACCCCGCCGATGGCCGGCACGAAACCGAGCTTGCCGCGCCACAGGGCACGCGCCTGCAAGGTTGCCGAGACCAGCGAGGTGAACAGCGAGGAGAGCGCCGGGCCCGCCATGCCGAGGCCCGGCCAGTCGCCGACGCCCAGCGCCAGCACGTACGACAGCGGCACCTGGGCGATCGAGGAGAGCAGCATGTAGCGGCCGGGCGTCGCCGCGTCGCCGCCGCCGCGCAGCAGCGACGACAGGAAGAAGTTGGCCCAGATCGCCAGTGCGCCGCTGAACAGGACGTTGGAATAGGTCAGCGCGTTCTCGAGCGAGCCGCCTTCGCCGCCCAGCAGGCGATAGAGGGCAGGGGCCGCCGTCCAGGCCAGCAGGGTGAAGAGCAGCGCCAGCACCGTGCCCAGCACCAGGGCATGCAGCACGAGTGCGCGCGCATCCTCGATGCGGCCGCCGCCCACGGCGCGGGCCATGGCAGCCGCCACGCCGCCGCCCATGCCGCCGGCCGCCATCATGGTCATCATCATCATGAAGGGGAAAACCAGGGCGAAACCCGCCAGCGCCTCGGTCCCCAGCCGCCCGAAGATGAAGGTCTCGGCGATGGCGACGAACGTCTGCGCCACCATCACCGCCGTGGTCGGCGCCGCGAGGTTCCACAGGCTCTTGCCGATCGGGGCGGTCAGAAGCGGATGAGCCATCGGCGTCTCCAGTACACGTGCATATACACATTTAGCAGGGCACGGCGACCTGTCACCTGACAAATGCCGTGGGTGCCATTAGCTTTTCGCCATGAATACCGATCAGCGTCCGCTCGCGAAGCCAACAGTCCAGGTGGAGAACGACCGGGTCATCGTCACCGAATGGCGTTTCCCGCCCGGCAGCCACACCGGCTGGCACCGCCACAATCACGACTATGTCGTGGTGCCGGTGACGACCGGCGAATTGCACATCTTCGACGGCAAGACGACGGTGCCGGCGCCGCTGCGGGCCGGCGTTTCATACGCCCGCCAGATCGGCGTCGAGCACGACGTCATCAATCCCAACAGCTTCGAGTTCGTTTTCGTCGAGATCGAGCTGAAACCCTCCCGGGGATGAGGGGCCAGGCCTGAGCCGCGCGCGACGCAGCCGCGCAGGCCGCCTGCATTGACTTGGAGGGCCCCAAGGCTCATATGAGGGCCGCCAGTGGTCCGGCTCTATTCCCCAGAGCCTGAGAGACCGCCTCCAGGCCCCTCGGATTGCAGGGGCTAAGTCACGGAAACTAAATGAGTTTTGAGAGTTTGGGGCTGAGCGCCCCGGTATTGCAGGCCGTCGCCGACAAGGGCTATACGCAGCCCACGCCGATCCAGGAAAAGGCCATCCCCATCGTCCTGATGGGCCGCGATGTCCTCGGATGCGCCCAGACGGGCACCGGAAAGACCGCCTCCTTCGTCCTGCCCATGATCGACATCCTGTCGCAGGGCCGCGCCAAGATGCGCATGCCGCGGTCGCTCATCCTGGAGCCGACGCGCGAGCTGGCCGCCCAGGTGGCCGAGAACTTCGAGAAATACGGCGAGAACAACAAGCTCAGCATGGCGCTGCTGATCGGCGGCGTGAGCTTCGAGGACCAGGAGCGGGCCCTCGAGAAGGGCGTCGACGTGCTGATCGCCACCCCGGGCCGTCTGCTCGCCCATTTCGAGCGCGGCAAGGTGCTGCTGAACGACGTCAAGGTGCTGGTGATCGACGAAGCCGATCGCATGCTCGACATGGGCTTCATCCCCGACGTCGAGCGCATCGTCGGCCTGCTCTCGCCGATGCGCCAGACGCTGTTCTTCTCGGCCACCATGCCGCCCGAGATCCGCCGCCTCGCCGACCGCTTCCTCAGCAACCCCAAGGAAGTGAGCATCTCGCCGCCCGCCTCCGCGGGCAAGAACATCGTGCAGGGCCTGGCCGTCGTGCCGGAGATCGAGAAGCGCGAGGCGCTGCGCCGGCTGATCCGCGAGCAGGACATCAAGAACGCCATCGTCTTCTGCAACCGCAAGCGCGATGTCGCCGTCCTGCAGGGCTCGCTGAAGAAGCACGGCTTCAACGCCGGCGCGCTGCACGGCGACATGAGCCAGCCCGCGCGCATGGAGACCTTGGAGCGGTTCAAGCAGGGCGAGATCCAGATCCTGGTCGCGTCCGACGTCGCCGCCCGCGGCCTCGACATCGTCGACATGAGCCACGTCTTCAATTTCGACGTGCCGTTCTCGCCCGAGGACTACGTCCATCGCATCGGCCGCACCGGCCGCGCCGGCAAGACCGGCCACTCCTTCACCCTGGCCTCGCCCGACGAGGGTGCCCTGGTCGAGGCGATCGAGAAGCTGATCGGCACCGAGATCCCGCGCATCGAGGTGCCGGGCATGGATGCCGTGGCCTTCGAGGCCTCGGACGGCCGCCGACGGGGACGCGGTCGGGGCCGTGGCCGCGCCGGCGACAAGCCGCGCCGCGAAGCCAGGGAACCGCGCGAGCCGCGCGAACGCCGTGAGCGCAAGCCTCGGCCCGCGGCGGAAGCCGGGACCGAGCATCGTGCCGAAC
>JAEWIV010000415.1 GCA_023386865.1 Pseudomonadota bacterium | reverse complement strand
TCTTCTCGCGGATGCCCGGTCCCCTGGGATCCTGCTCGGCGTTGCGCTGCAGCAGCTTCGGCAGCGTCGATGTCGCGGCCTGATCGACCAGACTCATGCGCGTTCACTCCTGCTGGTGCCGAGATAGGCCTGGATGACGGCGGGGTCGCGCTGGACCTCCTCCGGGCTGCCGGCGGCAATGCGCCGGCCGCGATCGAGAACGACGACGTGGTCGGAGATGTCCATGACCACGCCCATGTCGTGCTCGATCAGCACGACGGTGACGCCGCGCTCCTGGTTCACGTCCAGGATGTAGCGCGCCATGTCTTCCTTCTCGTCCTGGTTCATGCCGCCCATCGGCTCGTCGAGCAGCAGCACGCGCGGCTCGAGCGCCAGCGCGCGGCCGAGCTCGACGCGTTTGCGCAGGCCGTAGGCCAGCGCCGCGGTCTGCTGCTTGCGCAGGTCCTGGAGCTTCAGGAAGTCGATGATCTCCTCGCACGCCTCGCGATGGGCGATGTCCTCCTTCTGGGCCATTCCCCAGTAGACCACGGAGGCGAACACGCCCGACTTCATCCGCACGTGGCGGCCGAGCATCAGGTTGTCGAGCACGGTGAGGCCGCTGAACAGCGCGATGTTCTGGAAGGTGCGGGCGATGCCAAGGGCGGCGATGTCGCTCGGCTTCTTCTGGGTGATGTCCTGGCCTTCGAGGACGACGCGGCCGGTGTCGGGCTTGTAGAAGCCCGAGATCATGTTCAGGAGTGAGGTCTTGCCGGCGCCGTTCGGCCCGATGATGGAGACGATCGCACCGCGCGGCACCTCGAGCGACACATCCTGCACGGCGACGACGCCGCCGAAACGCTTGGATACGCCCTCGACCACGAGCTGATTGTCGCCCTCACGCGCCGCCAGGCGCCGGGCAGACGACCCCACCATGAACCCTCCCTAGACGCGACACAGCCTTGCTTATGATTGCCGGCATCATGCAGGCTCGGAAGGGTCAAGGCAACCAGCCCTTGGCCACCGTCAGTCGCTATGCGCTTTTCCGCCAACGCCAGGACTGCAGGTCCGCCGGGATCCAGCCCTTCCCTTCCGTCTTGCGCCTGCCGCGCTGCGCGCTCCGGCGTCGCACCGTCGGGGCGAATGTCCAGAGGGGCTCGTCGATCGCCTGCCGGTAGTCCAAATGCTCGATCGTCATGACGAGGCCGCCGGAATTGTTGGCTGCCGTCATCCATGCGTCGTTGGCGAATATGTGAAGCAAGCCGGCGTCGCCGTTGTTCTGGATCACGACGCTCTTGTTCGGCTCGGTAAGGTCGCGCCCGACCGGCGCGATCTGGCGGACCAGTTCCGCGGGATCGCGAACGAACAGATAGCTGAAGAGCCGACCGAGACTGCCTTCGCGCAACGGCCACGGCCGGGGGTGAGTGATGGTGATGCACAGCGTCATGTAGTTCTCGTCCGGCAGACGCCGCCGCCAACGCGCCATCCGGCGAACCCAATCGTCGCCGGGTTGGCCCGACGGCCCGCACGGCGGACACTCCTTGTCGCGCCATTCCCCCTCGAGCCAGGTCAGTCGGTAGCGCTCGCCGCGCCCCAGCAGGATCAGTCCGGTCCTGTCCCATTCGCGCTGCGCACTCGCCGTGAAGGTCTCCTTCTTGCTGCCCTTGACGATCGTCATGTCGTGGCGGCCGAGGTCGGCGATCGCGGCGGCCCGCACCGCAACGGAGGGATGCAGCGAGGTCGCCACCGGGTGCCAGCGCGGCCATGAGCCGAGCAGCCGCCAGGCCCGCTGGTTCTGCAGTTCGTCGTGCAGGCGCGCCAGGGGATCACCCCGCAGCGAGCGCCTCAGCCCCGGATCGAAGGCGAGACGGTGCTGCTCACAGGCGTCCAGCATCCACTCCAAGGCGAGGTCTGACAGCCCGGGGTCGGCATAGCCGCCGCCGACGTCGCAATGGGCACCCCGGAACCACACCTCCTGAAGCGTCTCGGTCCAGGTATCCGACGGAAGCCTCTTGTCGAACGGTGTCGGGAAGAACTGCGCCCGCCGCTCGTCCATGGCCATCGCATGATAGACGTTGATGCAGATCGGCGACGGATCGGTCGACAGCGGCGTATTGCGAAAGAACGTCCGGGCATTGAACCACCAGCCCCACATCGGCACCCCGAGCGAGCCCACGGTGTCGAAGAGGCCGAGGAATTCCACCGCCGGAAGCTGTTGGTGGACGAAGCTCGGGTCGATCGGGACGTTCATCTCGGCCGACTGGCGCATGCTGAAGAGGCGCACGACGTCTTTCGAGTAGCGGATGTTTTCCGGGCGGAGGAGACCGCAGCGGCGAATGACGCCGGCCACGCAACGCGCCGTGTAGGCGCCGCGCGAGAAGCCGATGAGGTAGATGCGATCGCCGGGACGGTATTGGCGTACGATCTCGGTGTAGGCCTGAACGATGTTCTCCGTGATCCCGACACCAAAGCCGGCTTCGAGGATGGTCCGTATCTTCACGAAGGCGCCGAAGAACGGTGTGGCCCTCAGCCAACCCACCATCTGGGCGACGGCGCCGAGCTTCTTGCCGACCAGCGACTCCGACGATGTCTCCGTCCCGACGCCGGGGTCGTACCAGCCGGTCTGGGCCTCGTTCTTCACGAGGTTGGTGTAGAGCTTGTAGACGTTGGTCGGCGCCGAAATGCCCTCACTGAGCTGGTCGGGACGGTTGCTGGTGCCGTCGCAGAAGAGGACGATGCGGCGACCCGTGAGGAGCGTCGGAGGCCGCTGCCCGAGCGGCGGCGGGGCGATCTCGAACTCCTGTTCCTTGCCGGGGACGCTCTTTACGATGCGGCACGCCCGATTGATCCGTTCGGATACCTTGAACGCCAGCCAAGCCGGGCCGATGCACGCCAGCACGACGTAGAGGGCGAGCCACCACGGCAGATACTTCAGCCATACCTCCCAGCCGTCCCAGACCGCCAGCGGATATCCCGGCAACAGAAGGACGACGAGAACCACCGCAGCGCCGGCCACGCAGCGAGGGCGCCATTTCCACGAGCCCGATGCCCAAGGCCGGTGGCACGGCACCAGCGCGATCCAGGTGACGACATAGGGAGCAAACAGCCAGAACAGGACGACGAGGAAGGTGTCGGAAACGAAGAAGGCGCCGATCGCCATGATCGCATCGGTGGTCCAGTCGAAAATCGACATCGTCGCCCCCGCGTGCAGGACCTGCCGCCTGCAACCCAGAGGTTATCAGCTATGACGACCGGCGGTCTATGCAGGACCACGCCCGGCTGTATGATCGATGGGACACAGAGGGATATCCTGCCATGCCGCGCCACATCGTATGCCTCACCTTCGATCACGACCATCTTTCGGGCTTCATCGCTCGCGGACTGACGACCCCGACGGCGATATCGCGCGGCGAATACGACGTGGTGGTGATTCCCCGGCTGGTGGCGTTGCTCGAGCGCTACGGCATCAAGGCAACCTTCTTCACGCCCGGCCATACGATCGACAGCACGCCGGAGGCCGTCACGCCCTATGTCGAAGCCGGCCACGAGCTTGCCCATCACGGCTGGACGCATCGCCTGCCGGTGTCGCTGTCGCGCGAGGAGGAAGAGGAGGAGATCGTCCGCGGCAACGAATCGATCAAGCGCATCAGCGGCAGGACGGCGCGCGGCTATCGATCGCCGGCATGGGACCTCTCTCCGCATTCGATCGAACTGCTGCTGAAGCACGGCATCCGCTACGACAGCTCGCTGATGGGCCACGACTACGACTGCTACTACGCCCGCCAGGGCGACGTCGCGGAGCTCAAGTCGCCCTTCGTGCGCGGTCGCGAGACGACGCTGGTCGAGATGCCGATCAGCTGGTCGCTCGACGATTTTCCCCATTTCGAGTACATGCGCCTGCCCAACGGCTCGGTCATGCCCGGGCTGATGAACGCGACCAATGTGCTGGAGAACTTCGTCGACGACTTCACCTACATGACGCGGGTGCAGCCCGACTTCGGCATCCTGACCTACACCTTCCATCCCCACGTCATCGGCCGCGGCCATCGCATGATGATGCTGGAGCGGCTGATCCAGAAGCTGATGGAAGGGGGCGCGGTGTTCATGAGCATGGAAGACGCCATGCACGAATGGCTCGCCCGACTGCCGACGCGCAAGGCTGCGGCCGAGTGAGACATCAGTCAGGCAAGCCGTAGAACCGGATGGCTGTGCCGCCGAACACGGCATCGTGGCTGCCAGGCGGCAAGAGTGTCGCCGCCGCATCGCGCCAGCGCCGGTAGTCGCTCGCCAAGGTGACGACCGGCCAGTCGCTGCCCCACATCAGGCGATCCGGCCCGAAGGTCGCCAGGAGGTGATCGACGTAGGGCCGCAGATCGTCGATCCGCCAGTCCGCCGTGGCCTCGGTGACCAGGCCCGATACCTTGCAGCACCAGGGCGTCGCGCGGGCCAGCCGCGCCATGTGGTCCGCCCAGGGTTCGAAGCCGCCGTTGGCGATGTCCGGCTTGGCGCCATGATCGATGACGACCGGCAGAGCGGGATGGCGCTGGGCAAGCTCGCCGATGACGGGAAGATGGCGGGGCTTGACGAGCGCATCGAAGCGCAGCCCGTGACGCGCCATCGCCGCGAGGCCCGGCTGCACCGCCGGACCCAGGATCCAGGCCGTGTCCTCGATGTCCTGCAGCATCGGCCGCAGCGCCTTCAGCAACGGTTCACGCAAGCTCGGCGATGCGAGCCGCCGCGCCGGGCGAAGCGAGGTCCGTCCAACCGACGACGCCACGCACCAGACCCGCCGAGCGCCGAGCGACATCGAGGATGAAGGTCGTTTCCGCCTCGCTGTCGGCGGCCTGCACCAGCACGGTCGCGGTGATGTCGCCCAGCAAGGGACGCAGGTCGTCGAGTCCGTAGTCGCGGGCGATCGGCAGATCGGGCGACAGCCAACGGTAATCGCCGCGCGCGATCGTCCAGACGTGATGATGGGCGTCGACGCGGATCATCCGCCCGGGGTCGGCGCGGTCTCCGGCAGCAGCCCGGCCAGGCGCAGGTCATGCCAGAGTGCGCCGGGAATCGCGGCCTGCATCAAGGCGGCGTTCTGGCGGACTTCGGTGGCGGTGCGCGGTCCGGGTATCACGGCGGCGACGACCGGATGCGCCGCGCAGAACTGCAGCGCCGCGGCCCTGATGTCGACGCCGTGGCGAGCGCAGATGACGCGGATGGCATCGGCGCGGGTCACCATGTCGGGCTTGGCGGGCACGTAGTTGAAGGTCGTGCCGCCGGCGAGCAGGCCCGAATTGTAGGGCCCGCCCAGCACCACCTTCACGCCCTTGGCGGCGCAGGCCGGGAACAGGCGCTCGAGCGCGGTCTGGTCGAGCAGCGTGTAGCGTCCGGCGATCAAAAAGATGTCGGGCTGCGCCACCTCGAGGCAGGCGAGCGCGGGCTCGACGAGGTTGAGCCCCATGCCCCAGGCCCGGATGTCGCCGCGGTCGCGCATGGCGGTGAGCACCTGGGCCGCGCCGCTCATCGCCTCGGCGAAGCGATCCTTGAAGGCGGCGCCGTGCCAGTCCTCGGCACAGTCGTGGATGTAGACGATGTCGAAGCGATTGAGCCCCAGCCGCTGGTGGCTGTCCTCGAGGGAGCGGATCGTGCCGGCAGCCGTGTAGTCGAAGGTGCGGCGGAAGGGCAGCGCGTGGGCGAAGCCCTGGCTCATCTCCCGCACGTCCGACGCGGCATGGAGCAGACGGCCGACCTTGGTGGAAAGCGTATAGGCGTCGCGCGGGCGGCCGCGCAGTGCAGTGCCCAACCGGTGTTCAGCCAGCCCCGCGCCATAGTGAGGCGCCGTGTCGTAGTGGCGAATGCCGACGTCCCACGCTGCGGCCAGGCAGGCGATGGCATCCTCTTCAGGCACGACCGTGCCGAGATTGCCCAGCGGGGCACTTCCGGCGCCGAGAGGACCTGGCGGACTGTAGCCGGTCATGCCCGTTCCTCCGGTGCAACGACGCCCTTGGTGAGCAGGATGTTGCCGTAGAAGCGGCGCTCCCCCGTCTGCACGATGGCGTAGGCGGTCTCGGCGGCCGCGTAGAAGGCAGTGCGCTCGACACCGACGGCCGGCCCGGCGCCATGCCTGGCCAGCGCCACATTCATTTCCGCGACCACCGGCGGCACCGCACCAGGTTCGCCGACAACCTGCATGATCGCGCAAGGCGCCGGGGTGAACGTGTCGATCGGGAATACCGAGAGCACCGCCTCCAAGACGCGCGGCGTCGGAAGGCCGGGCAAGTGGACCAGGCGCCGTCCGCGCGTGGCGGGGTAGTTGGCGTCGACCAGCACGATCCGATCACCATGACCCATCGCGGCCAGGGCGTGCAGCAGATCAGGGCTCAGCACGGGATCGAGGCCGAGCAGCATGTTTCCTCCGGGTTTTTTGCGACCGTAACATGAGGCCCGGCGGTTCGCTCACGATGACACCGTTCCTCGCGCCACCCGGATCGCCCGGCAGATCGTGACCATCTTGCCGATGGCGTGCTCGACGAAGGCCGAAATCGACCTCTCGATGTCCTCCGCCGAGGCCGGCCGCTCGGTCGAGATTGCCCGGGCCACGATGCGTGCCTTCTGATGCGCCAACCGCCGGTTGGCGAGGATCGCGCGCCCGAGCGAGCCGTCTGCCTGCACCGGCGTCAGCACGGCTTCGAGGCGCACCAGGAAATCGGGCGCGTGCGCGAGATGGCGGTACATGCTGGCGAGGATCAGGGGCTCGGGCCGGTCGCCGAACCGGTTGAGGTGGCGGACTCGCCGCCAGGTCTCCGGCGACACGTCACTCTCGGAAGCAAGCGGAGGCAGCTCGACGTCGGGTGCCGGCAGGCGCGGCCCCCTCTCCGGCACACCTTCGGCCGCGGCATCGCCGCGCAGCCACGCCACCAAGGCGCCGAGCGCGAAGAGATTGACCGTGTTCGAATGGTCGTAGCTCGCCAGGACGGCATCGACGCTGGCCGGCTCTGGCCCGGCAAGCGATGCGAGCTTCGGCAGCATCATGTCCTTGCGAAAGCCTACGACCGCGCGATCGACCATGCCCTCCACGTACAATGGTCGCACCGCGCGCCATGCCCAGGGCAATCCGCCCTCGATCGTGGCCAGGTGACGCCATACCAGGTTGACCACGCGGACGCCCACCGTCGCGCGGATGTCGGCAAAGAGGTCCGCGACCTCGCCGGTCGCCGCGGCTTCGGTGACGGCCGGGAACGGCTCGCTCACTCGGCGGCCTGCTTTGACTCCTGACCCAGCACGGTGAAGAACGATGCCGACTTGGGCTGCTTGGGCAACTCCACCAGGCCTTCAGTCAGGCGCGCGAACCGCGCCTCCTTGCCGCGCACGATCCGGCCCTCGTTCCGGCTCGGCATGGGATTGCGCGCGATCGGCACGGCGTCGGCCGACGTGTAGACGCAGATATAAAGCCCGCGCGACTTCTCCGCGCCGTTCGCCGCCGAGCCATGCAGCAGCTTGGTGTGCATCAGGCAGACGCTGCCCGCCTTGCCGAGGCAGGGCACCGACTTCGCCAGCGCGGCTTTCTCCTCGTCCGCCGCCACGCCGCCGGTGAAGCGCTCGCCGTCGAACAGCGACAGCATCGGGCCCTTGTGCGAGCCCGGCACGACGGTCAGGCAGCCGTTGCTCTCGTCGATGTCGTCGAGAAACAGCAGCGCCGTCACGATGTCGGAGTTGGTGTGCGGCGTGTAGGCGAAATCCTGGTGGTAGGAGACCTCGGTCTTGGCGCCTGAAAGCTTCAGGTTGATCTTGCAGTGATGGAACTTGACGTCCGGTCCGATCAGATCGGCCACCATGTCGACCGTTCGGGCGTCGAGCATGACCTCGCGATAGGCGTCGGAAATGTCGGACGGGTTGTTGATGCGGCGCAGAGCGGGCTTCGCTGCGCTGTGCTCGCTCCCCATGTCGAAGCGCGGCCGGCCGTCGACCGTCGGCGGCCCGAACGGCTCGCTGTGCGCCCGGCTCTCCTCCACCCACTTGGCGATCTCGCCGTTGAGTGCGGCAAGCTGAGCGGGCGTCACCGCGTCTTCGACCATGAGATAACCGTCGCGCCAGAAGGCGTCGATCTGCTCGCGGCTGAGAACGGGCATATGCGATCTCCTCTTTCAGCGGAGCGCGGACCTCCAGGTCCGCATTCATCACTATGAGCGGACCTCGAGGTTCGCGCTCCAATGACCTAGCGTCCCTTGAACTGCGGGCGGCGCTTTTCCATGAAAGCCGTGCGGCCTTCGATGTAATCCTCGGAGGCGAAGCACTCCTTAACCAGCGCTGTCGTTCGCGCGAAATCCGGCTTGCCGTCGAGCCGTGTCAGCTCTTCGATGGTGCGCTTGGCCGCATGCATGGTGAGCGGCGCATTCTCGCCGATCAGCTTGCAGTAGTTGTCGACGTAGGCGTCGAGCTCGGCGTCCGGCACGACGCGGTTGAGCAATCCCATGCCCAGTGCCTCCTCGGGGCTGAAATGCCGGGCGGTGAAGAAGATCTCCTTGGCATAGGCCGGTCCGACCAGGTCCATCAGGTTCTTCAGCCCGGCGGCGCGGTAGCCGAGGCCGAGCCGGGCCGCCGGCACGCCGAACTTGGACTTGTCCGAGGCGATGCGGATGTCGCAGGTCAGCGACACCGCGAGCCCGCCGCCGATGCAATAGCCGCGGATGCGGGCGATCGTCGGCTTGGAGCACTTGGTCAGCCGCGCATTGGCGACCTCGCCGATCTTGTCGTAGTAGGCGACTTGTTCCGGCGTCGAGCGCGCCTTCTCGAATTCCGAGATGTCGGCGCCGGATACGAACGCCTTGTCGCCGGCGCCCGTCACCACAACGACCCGGATCGCCGGGTCCTTCTCGAAGTCGTCGAGGATGACGGGGATAGCCTCCCACATGTCGGTCGACGTCGCATTGTGCTTGGCCGGCTTGTTGAAGATGAGCTTGCCGACCGCGCCCGCCTTCTCGGCGATCATGTTTGGTGTCGGACTGATCATTTCACTCTCCTCTCATTGGACCGCGGGCCTCCAGGCCCGCTTCAT
>JAEWIV010000239.1 GCA_023386865.1 Pseudomonadota bacterium | reverse complement strand
GGCGAGCGCACGGCCAGGTCGGTTGCCAGGATCGGCGCCGCGCCGATGGACTGGTCGTCCAGCCGGACCGGGAAGCCCTGGCGGCGGACCGAGTGAGGCCCTCTCACCTTTGTCATGCAGGCGCGCTGGCTTTGCCGACCGTCGACGCTCACCAGGCAGTCGTTGCAGACGCCCATGCCGCAGAACAGGCCGCGCCTGTCGCCGCGGGCGGTTTCCCGCAGGCCGGTGAAGCCCGCCGCCCACAGGGCGGCCGCCAGCGTGTCGCCGATGCGCGCCGCGACCGGCTGCCCCTCGACCTCGAGCACGACTGCGTCGGCTGGCTTGTACGAATGTTCAATATGTGAACAACTTTGCGGAGGCGAAAGCGACATGGGCCGGCAGGCGATGGTCCTGAATCATCGGAGGATCAAGGAAATGGGGAAGTTCGCAAGGACCGTGGTCCGCACAAAAGTTAGCATATCGCACGAAGGCGTCTAATGAAGATCACGGAGATCACTGTCCACCAGGTCGACCTGCCGCTGCGCGAGGGGACCTACAGCTGGTCGGGCGGCAAATCGATCCGCACCTACGACTCCACCGTCGTGCGCATCCACACCGACGAGGGCGTGGTCGGCCATGGCGAGGTATGCCCGCTCGGCCCCGCCTACCTGCCGGCCTATGCCAACGGCGTGCGTACGGGGCTTGCCGAACTGGCGCCGCATCTGCTTGGCCAGGATCCGCGCCAGCTCGGTGTCATCAACCGGATCATGGACCAGCATCTGAAGGGCCATCCCTACGTGAAGTCGGCGCTCGACATCGCCTGCTGGGATATCCTCGGGCTGGCGAGCGGCTTGCCCGTCTCGACCCTGATGGGCGGCTGCCAGGGGGAAGCCGTCAAATGCTACCGCGCGATCTCGCAGGACACGCCCGAGCGCATGGTCGAGCGCGTCGCGGTGTGCCGGGCCGAGGGCCATCACCATTTCCAGATCAAGGTCGGCGGCAATGCGGATCTCGACATCGCTCGCATCCGCACCGTCGCGGAAAGCCTCGAGCCCGGCGAGGTGCTGGTCGCCGACGCCAACACGAGCTGGCTTCCGCACCAGGCCGCGCGCGTGGTGCGAGCCATCGAGGACATCGACCTCTATCTGGAGCAGCCCTGCCTTGGCTACGACGAGTGCCTCTCGATCCGTCGGCGGACCAGCCGGCCGTTCGTCCTCGACGAGATCGTCGATGGGCCGGCCATGCTGCTGCGCGCTCACGCCGACCGGGCGATGGACGTGGTCAACATCAAGCTCAGCAAGGTGGGCGGCCTCACCGTGGCGCGCCAGATGCGCGACTTCTGCGTCGCCATGGGCATCGCCATGACCATCGAGGATTCGGGTGGCAGCGACATCGTGACGGCAGCGATCGCCCATCTCGCGCATTCGACGCCGGAGGCGTTCCGCTTCAGCTCGAGCGACGTCAACGGCTACAACACTGTGAGCATCGCCGACGGCGGCCCCCGGCAGCAGGGCGGCTACATCAATGCGCCGACGGGTGCGGGTCTTGGCGTGACGCCCTATCCAGACGTGCTTGGCAAGGCGGTACTGACGATCGCCTGATCGTACGCAAACAAGAACGGGGGACGATGACGATTTCCGTATGGTGTTGACGCGCTTTGTCGCCTGGACACTGGCGCCTGCGCCAATTTCTGCGTTGGCCTATCAGCTTCAACGCTTTGGCAGCGTAAAGCCGTGGCTTCTCAGCTTCTTTTCCAATGCTGCAGTTCCGGCGGCCGTGTTGCCCTTGTTGCAGTCATCAATGGCGCCGAGCGTCGCGAGATCCGGTGCGAGGCGCCCTTCGGCACCAGAGCTTCCTGTATAGCGAAGGGCCAACCTTCCGAGCTGCGCGCAATAGGCGGCATCGTCGCTTTGGGCCATGGCTGGGACCGTAAGAACTGAGCAGGTAAGAATTAGGACGCGCTTCCGAACCATGTCCACTTTCCCCGGCACAGGAACCTCTGGAGTGCGAAACCGCCGCTCACGGATCATCCGAAATGCGGCACCAGCCAAACAGCGAGTGCGCCCTCACGCCTCAGCTCCAAAGTCACGCATGTGAGCTGGAGGAGTCCGATCATCGGATCATTGATCTGAATCAAGCAGCCGGCGCCGACCTCATGAGGAAGGGCGTGATCGAGACCGGTCGCGGCAAAGCCTGCCAAGGCGTCTAAGGTCCTAGAGCGCAAGCAGATGGTAGAAGAAATAGCGGTGAATGCACGATCACGCCGGGCGTCATCGGCACCTTTGATTTGAGTCAAGGAACCGGCCGGAGAGCGTCTTCAAGAATGGCGAGGCCCGCTTGTCGGGGAAGGAGACTGGATATGAACATTGGAAAATTGACCGTCATTGCCTGCGCGTCGTTGATCCTGCCGTTCGCAGCGTCAGCTCAATCGTCGGATTCGGACTATTGCAAGAAGCTTGGAACCTTGGCTCGGATGTACGGGGCGAACACGGGCTCGGTGCCGGAGACCATCGCGAAGTGCGACTCCAATGCCAAGGCGAGCATCGCGGATCTCGAGAAGCACTTGCAGGCGGAAAAGATCAAGTTGCCGCCGCGGTAGTCGGCCCGCAAAGAGAGGGACGTCGGTTGAGTTCGGGACCACTTTTGCCGCGACAGCACTTCCCTAGACGGCAAAGTGGTTCCGCCAACTGACGCCATCGCGGCGTTCGCGGCGGAATACGCCGACCATGCCCGGCGCGATCATCGCGCTACGCCGCGGCCGGCAGGACCAGCGACGCTGTGGCCGCCGGGCCCGCGCCTCGACGCCGGTCACTGAACCGGCTCGCATCGCTCAGCGCAATCGCCGCTTCGCCGCGCTTTACGGCCTTCGCCGTGCCGACGATCATTGCTGCCCTCGGGTCCTGGAAGCTCGCGGCCCAGCGTCGTCTCATGTCGGAGTGCAGCATGGCAGATCCGCCGCCTACCACCGTACGCCTGCAGAACATAGCGCAGTCCTACGGCCAATCGGCCGCCCTCATGGCCGCGGTCGAGATCGGTGTGTTCACGGCGATCAGCGGCGGCGCAGGCACCTACGAGGAAGTGGCGCGGGCGGTCGACATCCATCCGACCAACGCCGAACGCCTGATGGTGGTGCTGTGTGCCGCGGGCTTGCTCGACAAGGCCGACGGTCGCCACAGCAATGCCGCCGACGTCGAGCGCTATCTGGTCGAGGGCAAGCCCGGCTACATGGGGCCGTGGATCACCTTCACCAAGCCGCAATGGACCGAGTGGGGGCGGCTCGCCGAGCACCTCCGTACCAAGAACCTCAAGGTCATGGGCTCGATCGAGACCTTCACCGTGGCCGATGCGCGGCGCTATCACGAGGCGACTTACTCGATCGGCCTGGGTGCCGGCCGCCGCTTCGTCCGCCAGGTCGATCTGACGGGCCGCAAGCGCATCATGGATATCGGCGGCGGCTCGGGCGCCTACTGCATCGCCGCGGCCAAGGAGCATCCGGCGATCCGCGGCGTGGTGCTCGACCTGCCCGTCGTCTGCGAGGTGGCGCGTGACTTCATCGCCGCCAACGGCGTCGCCGACCGCGTCGAGGCCCAGGCCTGCAATTTCACGCGCGATCCGTTCCCGGCCGACTGCGACGTCGCCATCATGGCCTCCAACCTGCCGATGTACGGCCGCGAGGTGATCGCGAGCGTCATCAAGAAGGCGCACGATGCCCTGCTGCCCGGCGGCCAGATGCACCTGATCGGCGAGATGACCAACGATCAGCGCACCGGACCGTGGGGGCCGGCCTACTGGGGCCTCGGCCAGGCGGTGTCGGATTCACTGGGGCTCGCCCATTCCGAAGCGGACGTGCTGGGCTACTTCCGTGCCGCTGGGTTCACCAGCGTCGGCCTCCACGACTTCATCCCGGGTTCGCTGAGCCGTGTGACCGGCACCAAGGCCGGCTGACGTGTTTCATACCGCGGTCTGCGATCTCCTGGGCATTCGCTATCCCATCCTGCAGGGTGCGATGCAGGGCGGCGGCGGCGTCGCCCTGGTGGCGGCCGTGAGCGAGGCGGGCGGCTTGGGCGTGCTGCCGACATTCGGCGGCACCGACCAGAAGCTGCGCGCCGACATCGCCGGCGTCCGTGAGCGCACCGACAAGCCCTTCGGCGTCAACATCATGCCCATGGGCCGCGGCATCACCGAACGTTGCGCGGCGACCTGCATCGAGCTCGGCATCCCCATCGTCACCACGGGCCGGGCCGATCCGGGCGAAGCCGTCGTGCGTCGCCTGAGAGACGCCGGCATAAAGGTCGTATCGGTCATCCCGACGGTCGAGCACGCCAGGCGCATGGAGGCCGAGGGCGTGGACGCCGTCGTCGCCTCCGGTTCCGAGGCGGGCGGCCATGTCGGCAGCGTGTCGACCTTGCCGCTGGTGCCGCAGGTCGTCGATGCGGTGAAGATTCCGGTGCTGGCGGCGGGTGGCATCGGCGATGGCCGCGGCCTCCTCGCCGCCTTCGCGCTGGGCGCGGTCGGCGTGCAGATGGGCACGCGTTTCATGGCGACGGTGGAGTCCGACCTCAACGACTGGGGCCGCAACCGCCTGTTGGCGATGCGCGAGACCGACACCATCGTCACGCGCGCGATGACCGGCGCCACCGTGCGATGCGTCCGCACACCCGAGATCGCGGCGTATGAAGAGGCGTTGGCGCGCGGTGCCGACGCCGCCCAGCTCAAAGACCTAGCCGCCCGCGTCCGCACGTCGCGCTACGGCGAGGACAAGGGCGACCGCCGTCAGTCGGCCGCCGGCCAGATCGCCGGCATGATCAACGAGGTCGTGACCGTGCGCGCGCTGATCGAAGGCATACTGGCCGAGGCGACGCGTCTGGCCGAGCGGCTGCCCTCGGTGGCCAAGCGATAAAGCTTTCGTCTCCACGCTTCGCGTAGGGAGGCAGGCTTCACGGCTTACGCTGCAACCCCCATGTCTGCGCCAGCAGCTCACCGATCCGGGCCGCCACCATGCGGTTGCCGGGGCTGACGCCCGCGGCGTCGGCTAGATAGTGGATCTGGTCGGCGTAGATCGTGCTGGTGTCGTCCTTGAAAATGTCGCCGAGGTCGTAGATCTGCAGCCCGTGCTCGCGCAGGGTCATCATGCCGGCGACCATGCGGCGATAGAGCTCGCCGTAGCCGAGATCGCCGACGACCCGGCGCTCGGCATCGGTCAGCGTCTTGCCCCAGGCCGGGATGGGCTGCAGGAAATAGGCCGACTTCACGCCATTGTCGTGCGCCACGGCCTCCGTCGCCCGCAGGTACTTCTGGTAGAGGTCGAGCTGGACGTCGAACAGGCGCTGCGGGTTGTCACGCACCTCCTTGGGCAGGGCGAAAAGGCTCGGGATCGTCGTGCGCTTGTTGGATTTAAAGCTGTCCTTGCCCTTGGCACCCGCCTCGATGGCGCGAACGAGCAGATAGGCGGCGTGCGACTTGCCGAGGATCGGGTGGACGGACATGGCGCCGGCGATGCGCCCCATCACCCAGCCGATCGCGGCGTCGCCGAAGTTCTCGTCGGCGGCGAACGGGTTGGCCTCCAGGAAGTTGGCCGCCGGGCCTTCGAGGCGCTGGTCCATCTTCGGCTGGAAGTAGTAATGCTCGTTGTAGCCGCTGAGCGTGACGATGGCATCGACCGCGCTGGCATACATCGCGAAGGCGATGAACGTCTGCGGCTCCTTCCACGCGCCGGCCGCGGCATCCAGCACCATCCACGGTTTGCCGTTAGGGCTGATCCAGCGGGTGTTCAGCTCCTCCTCGAGATAGCGCGGATAGGGCGGCTTCTGGTTGCCGCCGAGGTAGGCGGCGACCGAGCCGCCGCTGATCATGACGACGTAGCGGTCGGCGGGCTTCACGGTGGGGAAGTCGGGGCCGAACAGTCCGACATTGTTGGCCCAGGAGATGCCGCACGGCGGGTTGGCGTGATGCACGAACGCCCAGTAGGGGTGAGGATAGAGCGTGTCGATGAAGCGGCAGCCGGTGCCACGGGTCATGTCGCGCACGTAGGTGTTCTGCGTGCGTTCGAACAGCTCGGCTGTCGGCGTATGGCGGCCGTCCTCGATGTACAGCCAGCCGATCGCCATGACCTCGGCCGCGGCCAGAGCGACGACCACCCCGACCAGGATCGAGATGAAGGAAAAAAGCCGCTTCTTCATCGCCCAGGCGAGACGATCACACCGGTCTGTCGCCGCTGATCTGGATACGCCTCAGGAGCCGGCGGAACGGGCCGGTGTCGCCCAGCGCAATGTGCTTGGTGCTGCGATTGTCCCAGAAGGCAATGGAGCCCTTCCGCCAGCGATAGCGGAAGGTGAATTCCGGCCGGTTGCCGTGCTCGAGCAGGAAGTCGAGCAGGGGCTTGCTCTCGGCCTCGGTCATGCCCTCGAAGCCCACGGTGTAGGACTTGTTGACGAACAGCATCTTGCGCCCGGTCTCGGGGTTGGTGCGCACCACCGGATGGCTGTTGCGCGTCTCGCGCCAGTCCGCACCGTCGCGATGCTTGGTGGAGCGGCCCTTATTCTTGCCGGCCCGCGGGCCCGCCACCAGGATGTCGGTGTGCACGGCGCGCAGCCCGGCCAACATCTTCTTCATGCCGTCGGACAGCGCCTCGTAGGCGAGGTACTGGTTGGCGAACATGGTGTCGCCGCCGTAGGCGGGGATGTCGATGCCGTAGAGGATGGCGCCCATCGGCGGTGCCAAGCACATGGTGGTGTCGGCGTGCCAGTCCTCGCCGACATAGCCCGTGTCGCCGGGCTCGCGGCGGACCATGACGACCTCGGGATCTTCGCCCATGCCGACATAGTTGGGATGGATGAAGATGTCGCCGAACCGTCGAGCGAACGCCTTGTGGCGAGCGACGTCGAGCTGCTGGTCGCGGAAGAACACGACACAGTGTTCGTTCAGCGCGTCGCGGATCTCGCTGATGGTTTCATCGTCGAGGTCCTGGGCCACGTCGACTCCGGAAATCTCCGCGCCGCCGGCCCCGGAGAGCAGACGAATCTCGAGACGCGTGTTGCGCATGGGATCGCTCCGCCGTGTTGCCTCAAGGCTACTTCAACTCATGCACCTGTCCCTGTAGCGGGAAAAGGAGAAAAGAGCGGCTAGTGGCAACTAAAAGTGATCTTTCGCGGCGTGATCGTAGGCAGCGGGGGGGCCGCCGGGTCGACCGGCCGCGGCCAGGACCGGTCGGCCAGGTGGCCTTCGACCACCGGCAGCAGCAGGTTGAAGGTGATCCAGGCCTGCAGCCGGAGGCCCGCGTAGTTGGTGTGTACGGCATCGACGAAGAGGTCGGGATCGAGCGGAAAATAGCGCGCGGTGTCGATGAACGGGATGTCGTGGGTCTTGGCGTACTTGGCGAGCAGCCGGTTCTGGAAGTTCGACAGCCGCTCCATGTCGCGATAGCGGAAGGGGTAGTAGCCGGCGTTGAGCTGCTCGAGGATGTACTTGTGGCGGACCGGGTCGAGCACCATGCCGTCCTTCACCATCCACAGGAACGAGCTCACCGCGAAGTCGCCGCCGACTTTTCGGACGGCCGCACGCATCTCGTCGAGGTCGCGCTGGATCAGGATCAAGTTGACCGGCAGCTCGGGGTAGGAAAGGTCGGGATCGGATTCGCTCAGCCCTTCCGGCCATTGCAGGCGGTAGTCGGGCTTGGGCCATTCGCGGCCGTCCTGCGAGGAGCCGGCCATGCCGACGGCGGCGCGAATGCGGGCGGCGATGGCGGAGTAGCGCGCGGCTGCCTGGAGCCAGCCCGGCACGGCGGTGGCGGGCGGGGCCTTCGGTGCGGCCGACCGCGGCGGCACCTTGTCGACGATCGAGTGCAGCTGGAACTGGTTGCCGCCTTCGTAATAGATGACGAGGTCCGGTCGCAGTGGCGCCACCTCGTTCTTGACGACGGCGACGTTGTCGGTCGACACGATGCTCTCGCGCGCCGCGTTGAGCACCTCGAAACGAACGTCCAGCTTCTTCGCCTCGGCCCAGCGGTTCAGCCAGTAGCCGACCAGCTCGGGATAGGAGAAGGGCAGGTGTGGCGGGCCGACGGTGGTCGAGGAGCCGACGAACACGATGCGGATCGTCCGGGCGCCGCGCGGCGCCTCGATCGGCGCGCCGCGCCAGCCCATCTGGTTGGTCACCAGGCCGGTCGGCTGCGTGGCGTCGGGCATGTAGCGGTAAGGCGGCCTGGCCTCGCCATCGGGCGGGTCGTAGAGGTAGAGCATGCCCGGTGCGTGGCGCAGGAAGTTGTGCTTGCAGGGATCGCCCGCGAAGGCCGAGTTCCACGCCTTGAACGGGTCGGCCGGGCGGAACTCCATGCCACCGACATTGTGGCCTTCGATGTAGTGGAAGAGCTTCTGCCATTCCGGGTCGACATTGCGCCGGTTGGGCAGCGGCGGTGGTTCGCTGAAGAACCACTTGCGGTCGACGCCGGCGGCGAGCGGAAACTTGTCCAGCACGGCCGGATCGACGCTCGCGCTGCCCTCCGGGTCGCCGAGCGGGATGGCGAGCATCCGGTAGCCATCGATGTAGCGGACGGCCGCTTCGGCAATGAGGACGCTGAAGACGAGTGACGCAACGAACAGCAGGACGTTCTTCAGAGGGCGCTCCCTGGGGACGGCAGCCACCTAGCACAGAATTGGGGCAGTGCAAGATGGCCGAAGCTTCGTCCCGTCGCGGAATCCGCGAAGGGGATGCCGGCGAAGCTGGCGAGGAAAATCGTTCAGGGAGCCTGCGGCTGGGGCTCCGCCTTCGGCGCCGGCGTCTTGCCCTTCTTGCGCCATTCCTCGAAGCGCTGCAGCACCGTGAAGAACGACGGCACGAACAGCACGGCGAGGCAGGTCGAGGCGATCATGCCGCTGAACACGGCCAGTCCGAGCGAGATGCGCGCATTGGCGCCGGCGCCCGTCGCCGTCACCAGGGGCACGACGCCCAGGATGAAGGCGAACGACGTCATCAGGATGGGCCGGAAGCGCGTGCGGGCGGCCTCGATGGCCGATTCGACGATGTCCTTGCCGTCGATCAGGCGGCGCTCGCGCGCGACCTCGACGATCAGGATGGCGTTCTTGGCGCTGAGCGCGATCAGCAACATCAGGCCGATCTGGGTGTAGAGGTTGTTGGCGAGGCCGAGCCAACCCAGCGTGAGGGCCGGGCCGACCAGCGACAGGGGCACGGCGAAGATCACGGCCAGCGGCAGGACCCAGCTTTCGTACTGGCCGGCGAGGCAGAGATAGACCAAGAGGATGGCGAGCGCGAACACGTAGGTGAGCTGGCTGCCGACCAGGTTCTCCTGGTACGACATCGCCGTCCATTCGTAGCCCGTGCCGGGCGGCAGGACCGCGTTGGAGATCTGGTCCATCAGCTGAATCCCCTCGCCCGAGCTGAAGCCCGGCGCCGGCGTGCCGACGATCGAGGCCGATGGATAGAGGTTGTAGAGGCTGATCAGCGGCGGACCCGACGCGTCGTGCAGCTGGGCGAGCGCGCCGATCGGCACCATCTTGCCCTCGATGTTGCGAACCTGCAGCTTCAGGATGTCCGCGGGCTTGGTGCGGTACTCCGATTCGGCCTGCAGGAAGACCATCAGGGTCAGGCCGAACTTGTTGAAGCGGTTGACGTAGGCCGACCCCAGGTACGAGGAGAGCGTCGTGAAGACGTCGCCGATCGACACCTTGAGCGTCTCGGCCTTCGAGCGGTCGATGTCGACCCGCACGTGCGGCGCACCGGCGCGGAACGAGGTCACCACGTTGCTGAGCGCCGACTGCGAGCTGGCGTTGCGGATCAGGTTGTCGGTGGCGTTCTGCAGCTTGACGTAGTCGAAGCTTCCGTCCTTCTGCTCGACCTGGAGCGCGAAGCCGCCGGCATTGCCGACGCCCTGGATGGCGGGCGGCACCAGCGGGAAGCCGCGGCCGTCCTGCAAGGTGCGGAGCTGCCCGCCGATATGCATGACGATCGAGCGCAGATCCTGGTTCGGCTCCTTGAGCCGGACGCCCCAGTCCTTGAGGATGACGTAGGCGACGCCGCCGTTGGCCAGCATCGAGTTGCTGTCGAGCACCGACATGCCGCTCAGCGCCACGACCTTGTCGACGCCTGGTGTCGCCATGGCGATCTTGGTGACTTCCTCCATCGCCGCGTTGGTGCGCTCCAGCGAGGCACCGTCGGGCAGCTGCAGGCCGATCAGCATGTAGCCCTGGTCCTCGTTGGGGATGAACGCCGTCGGCAGGCGCGCCACGCCCCAGCCGCCCAGGCCGGCGACGATGAAGGCGATGATCATCATGACGACGCTGCGATGAGCCATCGCGCCGATCAGCCAGGCGTAACCGTCCTCGAGCTTGCCGTAGACCTTGTTGAACCCGCGGAAGAAGGCATTGCGCTTCTCCGGCGGCACCGTGGGCCGGAGCCAGAGGGCGCACTGGGTGGGCTTCAGGGTCGCCGCGTTGATGGCGCTGATCAGGGCGGTGGCGGCAATCACCAAGGCGAACTGGGCGAACATCTGGCCGGTCAGGCCGGGCACGAAGGCAGCCGGCAGGAACACCGACATCAGCACCAGCGTGATGCCGATGACCGGCCCGAACAGCTCGCCCATCGCCTTGATGGCGGCGTCGTGGGGCGTCATGCCACGCTCGATGTGATGGGCGACGCCTTCGACGATGACGATGGCGTCGTCGACCACGATGCCGATCGCCAGCACGATGCCGAACAGGGTCGTGGTGTTGACGGTGAAGCCCAGTGCCGCCATCGCGGCGAAGGCGCCGATGATCGTCACCGGGATGGTCGTGGCCGGCACCAGCATGGCCCGCCAGTCCTGCAGGAACAGCACGATGACGATCAGCACCAGGACGCCCGCTTCGATCAGGGTCACGAAGACCTCCTTGATCGAGGCGTTGACGAAGCGCGTCGTATCGAACGGGACCTCGTAGACCAGGCCCTTGGGGAAGGCCTTGGCAAGCTCGGCCATCTTGGCGTTGACTCGGTTCGCGACGTCGAGCGCGTTGGCCTCCGGCAGCTGGTAGATGGCGATGCCGGCGTTCGGTCTGCCGTTCAGGTTGGAGGTCATCGTGTAGGTCTGGGCGCCGAGCTCGACCCGTCCGACGTCCTTGAGCCGCAGGATGCGCCCGCCGTTGCCCTGCTGCGACTTGACGACGATGTTGCCGAACTCCTCCGGGGTGCTCAGCCGTCCCTGGATGTCGACCGTGAACTGGAAGTCCTGGCCTGTGGGCGCGGGCGGCGCTCCGACCTGGCCTGCCGTGACGGGCTGGCTCTGCTCCTGAATGGTCTTGCTGACCTCGGACGGGGTCAGCCCATAGGTGTAGAGCTTCTGCGGGTCGAGCCAGACGCGCATCGAGTATTCGCCGATGCCCAGCACCTGCGTGTTGCCGACGCCCGGCAGGCGCGACAGCTCGTTGACCAGGTTGATGGTGGCGTAGTTCGCCATGTAGAGGCTGTCGAAAGTCGAGTCCGGCGAGGTCAGCGACACGATCTGCAGGATGGAGGTCGACTTCTTCTGCACCACGACGCCCTGCGCCTGGACCGACATGGGCAGCGAGGCGAGAGCGGCGCTCACCTTGTTCTGCACCAGCACCTGCGCGAAATCGAGGTTGGTGCCGATGGCGAAGGTCACGGTGAGCGTGTAGGTGCCGGCGTCGGTGCTGTACGACTGCATGTAGATCATGCCTTCGACGCCGTTGACCTGCAGTTCGATGGGAAGCGCCACGTTGTCGACCACCGTCTTGGCGCTGGCGCCCGGATAGGTCGTCGTCACCTGGACGGTCGGCGGCACGATGTTGGGGTACTGGGCAACCGGCAGGGTGACCAGCGCGACGGCGCCCAGGATCACGATGACGATCGCCAGCACGTTCGCCAGCACCGGCCGATTGATGAAAAATTCGGAAATCATCGCGGGGGCCGGCGGCTACTTGGTCGTCGTGATGTTGGCGCCTGCCGGCGGCGGCGGTATCGTCCCCTGCTTCGGCACCACCTTGCCGCCCGGCACCGCTTGGCCGTTGGTGGTCAGCACGACTCGGTCGTCCGGGGCGAGGCCTTCGGTGACTACCCTGAGCCCGCCGACCAGAAGCTGCCCGGTCTTGACGCGCTTCTGCTCGACGATGTCGTCCTTGTTGACGACCAAGGCATATTTGCCGGCCTGGTCCTCGGCGATGACCCGGTTGGGGATGAGCAGCACCGACTGCGAGCCCAGGCCCATCGGCACCCGGATACGGGTGAAGAAACCGGGGATCAGGTCGCGGTTGGAATTCTGGAACAGGCCGCGCACCAGAATCGTGCCGGTCTGGGCATCGATCTCGGGCGCCACGTAGTTCATGAAGCCCTTGTGGGGGTACCCCTCCTCGTTCATCAGGCCGATATCGAGCGGGATCTTGCCCAGCTCCTCGACGGTGAGGCGCCGGTTGGCGATGTTGTGCCGGATCTTCAGGACATCCTGCTCGCTGACGTTGAACTCGACATAGATCGGATCGAGCTGGACGATGGTCGCGAGCTTGGTCGCCTTGCCGTTGCCGACCAGCTCGCCGACCGAGACCAGATGCTTGGACACGAGGCCGTCGAACGGCGCCTCCACCGTCGTGTAGCCGAGATTGGTCTGGGCAATGGTGAGGCTGCCCTCGGCGTTCTCGACATTGGCGCGATCGCTGTCGCGCTTGGCCTTGGCCTGGTCGTAGGTGTTCTGGGCGGTGACGTTCTGGCGCAGCAGGGTTTCCTGGCGGACGAACTCGGCTTCCGACTGCACGAGCTTGGCCTTGGCGGCATCGAGCTGGGCCTCGGCTTCCTTGACCTGGGCCTTGTACATCGTCTGCTCGATGACGAAGAGGGTGTCGCCCTTCTTGACGAACGAGCCGTCGACGTAGTTCTGCGACGTCAGGAACCCCTCGACGCGGGCCACCAGATCGACCGTGGCGAAGGCCACCGTGTTGCCGGTCAGCTCCTCGTAGGGGACGATGGTCTGTTGTAGCGGGACGGCGACGCTGATGTCGGGCGGCGGCGGCGGTTGGAACTTGTTCTCGGGTTTGCAGCCGGCGAGGACGGCGGCCAGCAGCGGCAGCAGGATCAGGCTGCGATTCATGTTCCGACGACGCTCCCCCCGCAATGGCGATGCAAAATCGTTACCGCATCCCAACCCGGAACGCTACCGCATCGCGTTCACGCGGGCGGGAAAGGCGCCGATATGGCGGGCGTGCGTCACCAGAAGGGGGGCCGGCGGGCCGCGATGCCGCGGATCAATGCAATAATCGGGTCAGGAGCGGCGGAAGATGACGGACAGATTGTTGGCCGGCATCGCTACGATCTCCGGCGCCGCGAAGCCATCGGCGGTCGCGAGCGCGGTGACGGCCTCGAGGTCGCGGACGCCCCAAGCGGGGTTGCGTCCCCTGAGGTCGCGGTCGAAAGCCTCGTTGCTCGGCGCCGTGTGCCGGCCGTCACGGCGAAACGGTCCATATAGATAGAGAAGGCCGCCGCCGGGCAGGATGCGGGCGGCGCCCGCGACCAAGCCGACGGCCGCCGTCCAGGGCGCGATATGGATCATGTTGCAGCAAATCACCGCATCGGCCTGCTCCACCGGCCAGGCCGGCGCCTCGGCGGCGAGCGCCATCGCCGGCCGGATGTTCGAAAGTCCGCTGGTCTCGGCCCAGGCATCGATGCTGGCCAGCGCCTCTGCGTCGGGGTCGCTGGGCTGGAACACGAGCCGCGGCAGGGCGGCGGCGAAATGCACGGCGTGCTCGCCCGAGCCGCTGGCGACCTCGAGGACGAGACCTTCGGCCGGCAGGCGCGGGCGCAGCACGTCGAGGATGGGCTCGCGGTTACGCGTGGTCGCCGGGGCGTGAAGTTTCATCGCGCCGCCTGCATCGCCTGCCAGATGCGGGCCGGCGTGGCCGGGCCATCGAAGCTGGTCACGCCGAACGGCGCCAGGGAGTCGAGGATCGCGTTGGCGATCGCCGGGAAGGCGGCGATGGCGCCGGCCTCGCCGCAGCCCTTCACGCCCAGGGGATTGGTCGTGCAGGGTGTGCCGTTGAAGCCGACGTCGAACGACGGCAGGTCGTCCGCGCGCGGCAGGGCGTAGTCCATGAACGAGCCGGCCACCATCTGGCCTGACTCCGCATCGTAGGCGGCATGCTCCAGCAGCGCCTGGCCCGCGCCCTGTGCCATGCCGCCATGCATCTGGCCGGCGACGATCATCGGGTTGACCAGCACGCCGTAGTCGTCGACCGCGGTGTAGCGCACCAGCTCGACGCGGCCGGTGTCGCGGTCGATCTCGACTTCGACGACATGGGCGCCGTTGGGGAAGGTCATGTGCTCGCGCTTCCAGAAGTCATAAGTATCGATGGGCTGGCCCTTTTCGCGGCCCAGCGCCGCCACCTCGAACAGGCCGATCGCGCGGTCGGTACCCGATACGACGAAGCGTCCGTCCTCGAAACGCAGGTCGGCCTCGGCCGTCTCCAAGGCGTCCGCCGCGAGGGCCATGCCCTTGGCGACGATCCGGTCCGACGCGCGCCAGATCGCCGTCCCGCCCATGTAGGTCGCGCGCGAGCTGCCATGGCCGCCGCCGTGGGCGATCAGGTCGGTGTCGCCTTGGCGTAGCCGGATCCGCTCGTTTGCCACACCGAGGCGATGGGCGAGGATCTGCGGGAACGTCGTCTCGTGGCCCTGACCGATGTGCTGGGTGCCGGTTATCAGCGATACCGTCCCGTCGCTTTCGAAGCGGATGTCGACGTTCTCGTCCGGCGGCCCGCCCGTGCCCTTGATGTGGTAGGCAAATCCCAGTCCACGCAGTCGCCCCGCCGCTTCGCTTCGGCGTCGGCGCCCGGGGAAGCCGGCGACGTCGGCGCGCGCCAGCGCGGCGGCCAATGTCTCGGCGAAGGTGCCGCTGTCGACCTGGAAGCCGAAGACGTTGGTCATCGGCATGGCGGCCCCCGGCACCATGTTGAGGCGGCGCAGCTCGGCGCGGTCGACGCCCAGCTTCGCAGCGGCAGTGTCGATCAGGCGTTCCAGGATGTTCACGGTCTCGGCGAAGCCCGGCCCGCGCGTGACGCCGATCGGCGCGGTATTGCTCAGCACGGCCAAGACGTGCAGCGCGATCGCCGGGATGCGGTACACCGTGCCCTGCAGATGGATGTACTGATAGGTCTGCACCGCGCCGCCGGCGCCGATCATGTAGGCACCGAGGTTGGCGATGCTGGTGACCTTCAGGGCCAGGAACTTGCCCGCTGCATCCAAGGCCAGCGACGCCTCGGCCGCGGTGTCGCGCGCGGCGTGATCGGACAGGAACACTTCGCTGCGGCTTGCGATCCATTTCACCGGCCGGGCAGTGCGCCGGGCCGCCCACAGGACCAGGGCATGCTCGGCATAGGCGAAGTTCTTGGCGCCGAAGCCGCCGCCGACATCGGGTGCGATGAAGCGCTCGGCATCGCGCTCGACACCGAGCGCGCGGGCGACATGGTCGCGATTGATATGGATGTTCTGGCTGGAGACATGCAGCGTGTAGCGGCCGGTTGCCTGATCGAACTGCCCGACTCCGCCACGCGGCTCCATCGGGTTCATGACGATGCGATGATTGTCGAGCGCGAGCGACACGACATGCGCGGCGCGCGCGAAGGCGGCATCGGCGGCCTGGGCATCGCCGGTGTGCCAGTCGAGGCAGACATTGCCCGGCACCTCGTCGGCGATCAGCGGCGCGCCGGCCGCACGTGCCGCGTCGCCCGAGGTCACCGCCGGCAGCGGCTCGTAGGCGATGTCGACCAGCTCGGCGGCATCCGCCGCCTGCGCCTGGCTTTCGGCCACGACCAGGGCAATCGGCTCGCCCGCGAAGCGCACCTTGGCGTGGGCGAGCAGCGGCTGCGGTGCGAAGGCGAACGGCTCGCCGGTCTGGATGTTGGCTTCGGCGTAGGGTCGCAGCGGCTTCAATCCGTCGGCCGCGGCATCGGCGGCCGTCAGCACAGCGAGCACGCCCGGGGCCCGTTTTGCGACGGCGGTGTCGATCGAGCGGATGCGGGCATGGGCGTGAGGCGAGCGCAGCACGAACGCGTGAGCCGTTGCCGGAAACCGCAAGTCGTCGAGATAGGCGCCATGGCCGGTAACGAACCGCGCATCCTCGCGCCGCTTGGGCGACGCCCCGATTCCGTCCTTGTTCATGTGCGCAGTTGCTCCGCGTTCCTGGCCTGTCGTTTCTCGTCCCACCAGTCGCTGGCCTGCAGCTTCCAATAGACGAGCTGCGTGCCGATGCGGCCCAGCGACCCGCCGGCCCACGCCGTGCCGAACGGCGCGAACAGGCGCCAGCGGTCGTCCTCACGGG
>JAEWIV010000228.1 GCA_023386865.1 Pseudomonadota bacterium | reverse complement strand
GGCAGGCTGCCTTCGCCCGGTCGAGCTCCATGGCGCCCGCGCGCAGGCGGGGTATGAGCTCGCGGCCGAAATCGATCGTGTCCTCGTAAGGGTCGAAGCCCCTGATCAGGAACGAGTGGATGCCGAGCTTGTAGTATTCCAGCATGGCGCGGGCGACCTGCTCGGGCGTGCCGACCAGGCAGGAGGTGTTGCCCATCGCGCCGGTCGCTTCGGCGATCGGCATCCACAGGCGCTCGTCGTGGGTCTCGCCGGCGGCGGCGAAATCGAGCAGCCGCCGCGCCGAGTGGTCGAGCGGCTTCTTGCCGTTGCCGAAGCCCGTGGCATCGCCGGGCTTCTTCACCGATGCAAGGATGCGCCGCGCCCGATCCCAGGCCGCACCCTCGGTGGAGGCCAGGATGGGCCTGAAAGACATGTTGAAGGTCGGCGAGCGGCCGAAGGCGGCGGCGCGGGCGCGGAACTGGGCAATCCGTTCGGCCGTCGGCGCCAATGGCTCGCCGAACATGGCGAAGACGTCGCAGTGTTTCGCGCCCATGGCCAGCGCGCCTTCCGACGAGCCGCCGAAGAACAGCAACGGGTGCGGCTTCTGAAACGGCTCTATGTCGGACTTGGCGCCGCGCACGCGATAGAACTCGCCGGAGAAATCGAAGCGCTTCGGGCTGGTCCAGGCGAGCTTCATCACCTCGATGTACTCGGCGGCGCGGCGATAGCGTTCCTCCTTGGGCGCGAAGTCGCCGTCGCCTTCCTGCTCGGCGTCGCTCGCGCCGGAGATGATGTGGATGGCGACGCGGCCCTCGGTCAGATGGTCGAAGGTCGCGATCTTGCGTGCGGCCAGCGTCGGCGCCACGAAGCCCGGGCGATGGGCGATCAGGAAGCCCAGCCGCTCGGTGTGATGGGCGGCGTGCTGCGCCACCAGGAAGCCCTCGGCGGACGAGGCGGTGTAGCCGACCAGGGCGAGGTCGAATCCCGCCTTGTCGTGGGCCTGGGCATAGGACCTGAGATAGGGCGCCGAAATCCCGCCCTTGATGATGTGGACGGTGGCCTCGCCGCTGGGCGGCGCCACGCCGATCATCCCGATGATGCGCACGGGCATGTGTTCTTCTCCACGCTGTACCGTCGCTGGTCCCCGCGATGCTATCCTGATCGGATGACCGCTACCACTCATCAGCCGATCTCCCGGGAGGAGCTGGCGGCGCGCTTGTCGGGCGACCGGGCGTTCGGCGCTGTTCTGTTTGCCGCCGACGTCGTCCTGGACGAGCTCGATTTCGCGGAGGCGCGTTTCGAGAGCTGCGTTTTCCAGGCGCCGAGCCTCCGCGGGGCGGACTTCTCGGGCGCCGAATTCGCCGACTGCACGTTCGCGCCGATGCGGATCGCGAGCTGCAAGCTCGCCAAGGCGCGGCTCAGCGGCTGCTCGGCCTTCGAGGCCGGCACGCGCAAGGGCTGCACCTTCGCCTTCTGCGACATGCATGGCGCCGAGGTCAGCAAGTGCAACTTCGCCACCGCCACGTTCGAGCGTTGTGATCTCTACGATTTCAGTGCCGCCGATTCGAGTTTTCGCGGCGCGGCCTTCCGCCAATCCACCTTCGCCAAGGCGATCTCCCGTCGCTCGGTGCTGACCAAGGCGACCTTCGAGGGCTGCAACCTGAGCTTCGCCGATCTTTCCGGCCTCAACCTGGAGAGCTGCGAGTTCCGCTCCTGCAAGTTCACCGAGGCCTCGTTCATCGACACCGATCTCAGCCATGCCAGCATGCTGGCCTGTGAGCTCGACCGTGCCGAGTGGGATCGCGCCAGGCTGCGGCAGGCCGATCTTCGCGGATCCAGTCTCGCCGGCCTGAACCTCGCGACCCTCGCCGATTATGGCGGGGTGAGGATAAGCGACAGCGAACAGTCGGAAATCCTGAAGCAACTTGGCGTCGATGTGTGCGTCTCCTGATGGACGATTGTTTCCATCGCCGTCGGCGCGCGTTGAACGAAGTTGCTTGTGCGGGAAACGACCGGCGGCGCCGTTGATAGCCCGCCTCGCATGGTGTTCCCTTCGGCCGAGAAGGAGCCGGTCATGTCAGATGCGAAACCGCTGTCGTTCCATGTGCCGGCTCCGGCCGTCCGGCCCGGCGGCACGCCGGACTTCAGCGATGTGCAGATCAGCCGCGCCGGCGAGGTCGACCGGCCGCCGGTCGACGTGGCGCCGGAGAAGATCAGGGAATATGCCTTCAAGATCATCCGGGTGCTCGACCGCAACAGCCAGGCGGTCGGCCCGTGGGCCGGCCTGCTGAGCGACGCCGAGCTGCTCGAGGGCCTGCGCCACATGATGACGCTGCGCGCCTTCGATGCGCGCATGCAGATGGCCCAGCGCCAGGGCAAGACGTCGTTCTACATGCAGCACATGGGCGAGGAGGCGGTGAGCTGCGCCTTCCGCAAGGCGCTCGAGAAGGGCGATATGAACTTCCCGACCTATCGCCAGGCCGGGCTGCTGATCGCCGACGGCTATCCCATGCTCGACATGATGAACCAGATCTATTCGAACGAGCTCGATCCGATGAAGGGCCGCCAGCTCCCGGTCATGTACTCCTCGCGCGAGCACGGCTTCTTCTCGATCTCGGGCAACCTCGCGACGCAGTACATCCAGGCGGTCGGCTGGGCGATGGCCTCGGCGATGAAGGGTGATACCCGCATCGCCGCCGGCTGGATCGGCGACGGCTCGACCGCGGAATCCGACTTCCATGCCGCGCTGGTCTTCGCCTCGACCTACAAGGCGCCGGTGGTTCTGAACATCGTCAACAATCAGTGGGCGATCTCGACCTTCCAGGGCATCGCCCGCGGCGGCTCGGGCACCTTCGCCGCGCGCGGCCTGGGCTTCGGCATTCCGGCGCTGCGCGTCGACGGCAACGACTACCCCGCCGTGCATGCGGTGGCGAAATGGGCGGTCGAGCGGGCGCGGCGCAATCTCGGGCCGACGCTGGTGGAATACGTCACTTACCGGGTCGGCGCGCATTCGACCTCCGACGATC
>JAEWIV010000218.1 GCA_023386865.1 Pseudomonadota bacterium | reverse complement strand
TGTAGGGATTGAACCTACGACCCCACCCGTGTGAAGGGTGTGCTCTCCCGCTGAGCTAAGCGCCCGGAAGGGGCGCGTATAGGGCTTGCCGGCGAACCCGTCAACTTGGCCGTCACCGGGCGGCAATCTGCCCCAGCGCGTCGGGCAGGTTGGCGAAGCGCTCGATCACGGCTTCGGCGCCGAGCTCGCTGGCGGGCCTGGCGGTGTAGCCCCAGCTCACCAGCACCGCCGGCAGCCCGGCGCCGTGGGCGGCTTCGACGTCGTGGATGGAATCGCCGACCATGACCGCGCGCTCGCGGTGGCCGCCCATCTTGTCGATGAGCTGCAGGATGTGGCCGGGATCGGGCTTGCGCACGGCGAAGGTGTCGGCGCCGGCCACGTCGGCGATCGGCGGCATCAGCTTCAGGTGCGTCAGGATCATGCGCGACGGGTTCTCGAACTTGTTGGTGCACACGCCCTGGCGCAGCCCCATCCGATCGAAGCGCGCGACCACCTCGGCAACACCGTCGAACGCCGTCGTGTGGCTGCCCGGATCGGCCTCGTAGTAACGCACGAACTCGCGCGTCACGGCGCTCGCCTCGGCCTCGTCCAGCGTGCGGCCGCCCTTGGCGAAGGCGCGCCGCATGGTGACCTTGCTGCCTTCGCCCATGAACAGCCGGGCATCCTCGTCGCTGATGGGCGGCAGCCCGTGGTCGGCCAGCACGCGGCTCACCGCCACGCACATGTCGCGGGCGCTGTCGATCAGGGTGCCGTCGAGGTCGTAGATCACGGTGTCGAAGCGGCTGGCGATCAGGTTGTCGGCATTGGGGTGCATGCAGGCTTCCTTAGCACATCCGCCTTGCGGGACCGCCAGCCCCATGGCATCGGACGGACATGAAATCGCCCATCGCCGTGGTGGTGCTGGCCGCCGGGGCCGGAACGCGCATGAAGTCGGCCCTGCCGAAGGTCCTCCACCCGCTGGCCGGATGGCCGATGGTGCGCCACGTGCTGGAGAATGCCGCCCGCCTCAAGCCCGCCCGCGTCGTCGGCGTGGTGGCGCCCGGCGCCGAGGCGGTGGCCGCCGCCTTCGCTCCGCATCCCACGGTGGTCCAGCGCAAGCCGCTCGGCACCGCCGATGCGGCCAAGGCCGCGTTGCCGGCGCTCGAGGGCCATCGCGGCCCGGTGCTGGTGGTTTTCGCCGATTCTCCCCTGGTCACGACGGCGACGCTGCAGCGCCTGGTGGAAGCCTGCCGCAAGGCCCGGGCGGCGGTCGGCGTGCTGGGCTTCCGGGCGCGCGATCCGATGCCCTACGGCAGGCTGATCGTGCGTGAAGCCGTGCTGCAGAAGATCGTCGAAAGTCGCGATGCCGAGGACGCGGAGCGCGCCGTCGACTTCTGCAATTCGGGCGTGATGTGCATCGACGGCGCCCTGATCGGCTCGCTTCTGGGGGCGATCCAGAACCGCAACGTCAAGAAGGAGTTCTACCTCACCGACGTGGTGGCCGTGGCCCGCGCCGCGGGCCATGTCGCGAGCGCCGTCGAAGGCGACGAAGCGGAGTTCCAGGGCATCAATTCGCGCGCCGAGCTGGCGGCGGCGGAGAAGGCGCTGCAACGCCGCCTCAGGCAGGCTGCATTCGAAACGGGCGTCAGCATGACCGATCCGGAGACGGTGTGGCTCGCCGCCGATACGAAGCTCGCCGCCGACGTCACGATCGGCCCCAACGTCCGGTTCGGCCTCGGCGTCAGCGTGGCGTCAGGTACGGAGATCAAGGCGTTCTGCGACATCGAAGGCGTCCGCATCGGCCGCGACGTCATCGTCGGCCCGTTCGCCCGCATCCGCCCGGGGTCGGACGTCGCCGACCAGGCCCATATCGGCAACTTCGTCGAGCTCAAGGCCACCCGCATGGGGCGGGGCGCCAAGGCCAACCATCTCGCCTATCTCGGCGATTCCGACATCGGCGCGGCGTCGAACATCGGCGCCGGGACGATCGCGGTGAACTACGACGGCTACGGCAAGTGGCGCACCGTCATCGGCGCGGAAGCCTTCGTCGGCTCAAACAGCTCGCTGGTCGCGCCGGTCCGCATCGGCCGCGGCGCCAACATCACCGCGGGCAGCGTCATCACTGAGGATGTACCGGCCGGCGCCGTCGCCTTCGGGCGTGCCCGGCAGCAGACAAAGAAGGGGCGGGCGCCGGCGCTTCGTGCGAAACTCGAGGCACGCGCGGCGGCAGCCAAGCGGGCCAGGAACAAGTAGCTCCCTTCTCTCGGACGACCTTCCATGTGCGGCATCATCGGAATCATCGGCAAGGCTCCCGTCACTCCCTTGCTGGTCGAGGCGCTGAAGCGCCTGGAGTATCGCGGCTACGACTCGGCCGGCGTCGCCACCCTGGTCAACGGCCACATCGAGCGCCGCCGCGCCGAAGGCAAGCTGGTGAACCTGGAGGCGCGGCTCGGCAGCGAGCCGCTCGCGGGCACGATCGGTATCGGCCACACGCGTTGGGCGACCCACGGCAAGCCCAGCGAGCGCAATGCCCATCCCATCGCCACCAGCCGGGTGGCGATCGTGCACAACGGCATCATCGAGAATTTCCAGGAGCTGAAGGACGAGCTTCTCGCCGAGGGCCGCCGCTTCGACAGCGACACCGACACCGAGGTGGTGGCCCAGCTTCTCACCTCGCAGCTCGAGCGACAGCTCTCGCCCGAGCAGGCGATGGGCAAGGCGATGGAACGCCTGCGCGGCGCCTTCGCCCTGGTCGCCCTGTTCAGCGGCCGCCACGACATCCTGATGGGGGCACGCCGCGGCAGCTCGCTGGCCGTCGGCTACGGCGACGGCGAGATGTACATCGGCACCGATGCGCTGGCGCTGGCGCCCTTCACCCGGCGCGTGACCTACCTCGAGGACGACGACTGGGTCGTGCTGGACGCCAACAGCGCCCGGATCTTCCAGGGTCACGAGGAAGTGCGGCGCGAGATCCGCCAGAGCGGCATCTCCGGCGCCATGATGGGCAAGGGCAACCACCGCCACTTCATGGTGAAGGAGATCTACGAGCAGCCCGCCGTCGTCGGCGACACGCTGCAGACCTATCTCGACCCGGCCACGCGCAAGGTGACCCTGCCGGCCCTGCCGTTCGACTGGGCCGCGGTCTCGCGGCTCACCATCACCGCCTGCGGCACGGCGTGCTTTGCCGGAATGGTTGCGAAGTACTGGTTCGAGAAGCTGGCGCGGCTGCCGGTCGAGGTCGAGGTCGCGTCGGAATTCCGCTATCGCGAGCCGCCGCTGCCCGAAGACGGAGTCTGCATCGCCATCTCCCAGTCGGGCGAGACCATCGATACCCTGGCGGCGCTGCGCTACGCCAAGGCGCAGAAGCAGACCATCGTCTCGGTGGTGAACGTGCCGGAAAGCGCGATCGCCCGCGAATCGCACGTCGTGCTGCCGACGCTGGCCGGTCCCGAGATCGGCGTCGCCTCGACCAAGGCCTTCACCACGCAGCTGACGGTGCTGCTCGCCGCGGCGATGGATGCCGGGCGCGCGCGCGGCGTGCTGTCAGCCGGCGAGGAGGCGCGGCTCGCCAACGCCTTGATCGAGCTGCCGGCGCATATCAACGAAGCGCTCAACATGGAAGAGCAGTACAAGCGCATCGCCGAGGACGTCCTCGCCCAGGCCCGCGACGTGCTCTATCTGGGCCGTGGCCTGTCGTTTCCGATCGCCCTCGAAGGCGCGCTGAAGCTCAAGGAGATCTCCTACATCCATGCCGAAGGCTATGCCGGCGGCGAGATGAAGCATGGCCCAATCGCGTTGATCGACGAGGCGGTGCCGGTCGTCGTCGTGGCGCCGACCGATCTTCTCTTCGACAAGATCGCCTCGAACTTCGAGCAGGTGAAGGCGCGCGGCGGCAAGCTGGTGCTGCTGAGCGATTCGGCGGGCAGCGCCCGGCTGGGCAGCCAGGCGGCGGCGGCCATCACCCTGCCCAAGGTCGATCCGGCGGTGGCGCCGATCCTCTACAGCGTGCCGGTGCAATTGCTCGCCTACCACACGGCGGTGGCCAAGGGCACCGACGTCGACCAGCCGCGCAACCTCGCCAAGAGCGTGACGGTGGAGTAGCGCGCAGCCGGAGAAGAAAGGCTACCGCGTTCCCTGCGGCAGGCCGGGCGCCAGGCCCTGCGGCTGCTGCGGTGGCGGCTGCTGCGGCTGGGCGGCACGGGGTTGCGC
>JAEWIV010000195.1 GCA_023386865.1 Pseudomonadota bacterium | reverse complement strand
CATCGCCCCAGTCGCGGCCGGCGACGTGGCAGCTGGCGCAACTCATGGCGCCGTCGGCCGACAGCCGCGGCTCGTTGAACAGATGCTCGCCGAGCGCGACGGCATCGGGCGAGCCTGCGACACGGTTGGAGGGATCGCGCGGCGGCGGTGGCGGCCACGGCCCGTGGCGGGCGATCGCCTTCATCTCGTCATCCGACCATTCCAGCGGCGTTTGCGCGACCGCCGACGCCGCCAGCGCCAACAGCAGCGCGCCGCTGAGCCAGCGCTTCACTTCACGATGAACTCATGGCTCAGCCGCTCGCTCTCCTCGCCGGCGCGCACGTCGATGGCGAGCTCCCAGCGGCCGGGCATGTGGAACACCATGCCGTCGACGCGATAGCGGCCGTCGCCCAGGGATACGATGGTCGGCCGGTAGTTCATGCCGTGCCTGTGCTCGGGCATCTGGGCGTCGATCGCCACCAGCTCGGCCGGCTTGTCGTTCTTGGTGCAGACATTGAACAGCAGCGAGAACGGTTCGGCGACCTCGATGCGCAACGGCTCGGGCCGGAACGCGACGAGATAGTGGCTGGAGAACACCACGATGCCGGTGCCGCGCCCGAGGTCGAGCGGGCAGTCCGCCCAGGCCGGCAAAGCGATCAGGAGCGCGAACAGGCCGGCGACCAGCTTCATTGGCCGCCGCCGAGCTTGCTGCCGAACAGACGGTCGCCGTTCTCGAAGGCGATCTTGCGCGCGACGTCCGGCGGCAGGTCGCTCAACCACTGGCGCGACCAGCGCGCATGCTCGACGACATAGTGCCAGCGTTCCGGCGTGAAGGTGTCGGTGCCGACCACGAAGCGGTCGGGGAACTCCAGGAAGGCATCACGCCAGCCCGGCGCCACCTTGCCGTTCGACGCGTGCGATGTGAGGAAGGCCAGGTCGCACCACAGGTTCGGATAGCGCCGCAACATCTCGCGCACCTTCTCCGGCCGTTCGAAGCCCGAATGGGCCCACAGCACGCGGGCATCGGGATCCTGCTGGAAGTGGCGGACGACGGCGTCGGCATCGGAATGGGAGTGCAGGTAGAGGCCGTGCTTCCTGGCGAGCTCGACCACCTTGCGCATGTTGGGCAGGTCGGCATCGGCGCCGTAGACGTGGAATTCGCCGATCGCCACGTACTTGCGCTTGGAGAGCATGTCCTCGAGGAACGGGATGATGGTGGGATCCTTGACCCAGGTCGACAGCTCGCCGCGCGAACGATAGGGCCGGAGCTCGGGCACGATCATCGAGGCCGCCACGTCCTGCAGCATCCTGGTGCCGTCGTTGTTCGAGCTCGACACCATGGCGCGCTTGACGCCCGCCTTCTTGAGGATCTCGACCACCTGCTTGGGCGGCACGACCTCCCAGGCATCGTGGCTGTAGTGCATGTGGGCGTCGAAGATCGGCAGCTCCTGCTCGGCCGAGGCAGTGCCGGCCGCAGCAAGCAGGGTGACCATAGCGAGAAGAGCGCGCATGTGACGTTCCATCAGCGGGATGCCCGGGCCGTCCACCCGTAGTTGAAGCTAATCGAGATGCGCTCTCCGGAGAAGCGGGCGGGTGGCACTTCATGGCGGAGCCAGCTCTCGAACAGCACGAGATCGCCGGCCCTGGCCGGCAGGCTCACGAAGGAGTGAAAGCGCCTGGGCGCATCGGCCCGGCGCGGCGGCGTCGCCATGTGCAAGCCGAGCCTCGGATCCTCGAATTTCAGGGCGCCGGCGCCTTTGGGCACTTCCACATAATAGGTGCCGCTGATGAACGACGTGGGATGCAGATGGAGCGAATGCACCACGCCCGCCGGCATGACGTTGGCCCAGCAATCGGTCATGGCGAGCGACCGGCCGGCCAGGTCGTAGTGCAGCGAGCGGGCGAAGGCTTTCACGTGCGGGTCGATGCGTCGGCGCAGGCGGCCGAACAGCGAAGACACCAGATGCAGGCGGTCGAGCGAGCCGTAGGACGTGTAACCACCGAGATAGTGCCGGGCCGACCAGCGCCGGCCCGCCTCGTCCGAGGCCGCGAGCGAACGGCACTCGTCGGCCAGGTCCTGGTTGAGCCGGCTCTGGTCCGGCCCGGCGGTCGATTCTCGGTAGATCAGCGTCGGGAAAAGGGCATGGATCGCCATGGCCGGATTATCCGCCAAGGCGGCGGACCGTGCTATGGTCGTCGACATGCTCACCGACCAGCAGATCGAGACCTATCGGCGCGACGGCTACCTGGTGATCCCGCGCCTGATCCAGGGCGAGCAGCTCGCCGAGCTGCGCGACCTCACCGACCGCATCGTGGCCGAGGCGCGCGGCGTTTCGGCCAACGACGATCTCTATGACCTCGAAGCCAGCCACAGTGCGGCGCTGCCCCGCGTGCGCCGGCTGAAGCCCGCGATCTTCAAGCGCTATGCCTTCTTCCATGCGCTGGCGCGCGATCCCAAGATCACGTCGGTCCTGGCGCAGCTCCTCGGCCCGGCGATCCGCCAGCACGGCGGCAAGCTCAACATGAAGTCGGCGGGCTACGGCTCCCCCGTCGAATGGCACCAGGATTGGGCCTTCAATCCCCACACCACCGACGACGTGCTGGCGACCGGCATCTATCTCGACGACTGCGATGTCGACAACGGCCCGCTGATGGTGATCCCGGGCAGCCACCACGGCCCCACCTTCGACCATCACGCCGACGGCCGCTTCTGTGGCGCCATGAACCCCGACGCCTGCGACATCGACTTCGACAACGCCGTGCCCCTGACGGGACCCGCCGGCTCGATGACCATCCATCACGTGCGCCTGGTGCACGGCTCGGCGCTCAACCGGTCCAACCGCCAACGTCGGCTGCTGCTGCACGAATACACTGCCGCCGATGCCTGGCCGCTGCTGGGCGTGGCCAACTTCGAGGAATTCAACAGCCGCATGGTGCTGGGCGAGCCCACCATCGAACCGCGCGTCGTGGCCGCGCCGATCCGCATGCCATTGCCGGCGGCCGACCATCAGGGCTCGATCTACGAGAACCAGCGCGGGACGGGCCGCCGCTTCTTCGAGACCTACGAGGAAGCTCGGCACTGAGCCCGGCTCCGACCTATCATCCCGCCGCCCAGGCGTTTCATTGGGTCACCGCCGTCGCGGTGATCGGCATGCTGGGCGTTGGCCTGTGGATGACCGACCTGCCGCTCGGCTTCACCAAGCTCTATGCCTACAACTGGCACAAATGGGTCGGGCTCGCCGTGCTCGTGCTCACGGCAGGCCGCCTGCTGTGGCGCTGGCGCCATCGGCCGCCGCTGCTGCCCGGCACGATCGTGCGCTGGCAGGCCGTTCTGGCGCCGGTGACGCACTGGGCGCTGCTGGCGTTGCTGCTCGCCATGCCGATCAGCGGCTGGTTCATGAGCTCGGCCGCGGGCGTGAGCGTGGTCTGGTTCGGCCTGCTGCCCGTGCCCGACCTGGTGCCGCGCGACCAGGCCCTGTTCGAGGTGCTGAAGACCACACATTATATATCGTCGCGTTTGCTGATCGCGGTGCTGATACTTCACGTCGCCGCGGTCGTGCACCACGACGTCCTGCGCCGTGACGGCGTCTTCCGCCGCATGTGGCCGTTCGGAGGAAGGTGATGCGCTCCTGGTCCATCCTCGCCGCCCTCGCCCTGCTGCCGCTGCCGTCGCTGGCCGGCCCGCAGGATTCCTGGACGGTCGATCCCAAGGCGAGCGCCCTCAGCTTCAGCGTCGCCCAGGTGGGTTCGATCGTGAGCGGCCGCTTCCCAACCTGGACCGGCGAGATCGTGCTCGATCCCGGCTCGCTCGCCGGCGCCCGCATCGACATCCGGATCGACACGCGTGCGGTCTCGACCAACAATCGCGACGTCGATTCGCTGATGAAGGGGCCGAACTTCCTCGACGTGCAGAAGTTTCCCGAGGCGCGCTTCGTGTCGACCTCGGTCGCGGGCAGCGGCGAGCGCTACGAGGCGCGCGGCAAACTCACGATCCGCGACGTCACGCGCGACGTCGTGCTGCCTTTCACCCTGTCCATTGCCGACGACCCCGCCCGGCCCGGCCGGCAGCGGAGCACAGCGCGCGGGCGGCTGATCATCAAGCGGCTCGATTACGGTGTCGGCCAGAACGAATGGGCGGCGACCGGCCAGGTCGCCAACGAGGTGACGGTCGAGCTCACGGTCGTGGCTGATCGCGCCAAATGATCGCCCGGCGCACCCTGCTCGGCGCGGCCGCCTTCATGCCGGCGCTCACGCACGCTCAGGCAGGCCTGCTGACGGCATGGATCGGCACATATGACGGAGCCGTGCAGTTCTATCGCTCGATCCCGCTCGAGGACATCTACCCACCGCCCGCCGATCCGCGCGTCGATCGCGACGACCCCGCACCCTTCGGCGTGCAGTTCGACATCCGCGCCGTCGACGACCTGCCGTCGATCCGCCTGCGCATCGACGGCGGCCCGATGCAGACCGCCGCCAGCGGCGAGCTGCTGGTCTTCGGCCCGCTGATCGACGGGGTCGCCGTGCTCGCCGCCAACGAGTCCCGGCATGGGCCGCGTTCGGCGACCCTCACGGCCGGCCGCGGCCTCCTCGGCACGGAGGCCTTGTTCGCTCACGCCGACGGCAGCTTCTGGCGCCGCCACTTCACGGTCCGGTTCACGCCGACCGGCGGCGACATCATCCTCTGGGTGTTCGATGCCGCCGGCACCCGCGCGCGTACCTGGCGCGGTGCCGCCGTGAAGAAAGCCTAAACAGGCCGCGGCCCGACATAGTTCGACTGCGGGCGGATAATGCGGCCGCCCTTCTCTTGCTCGAAGACGTGGGCGCACCAGCCGGCGGTGCGGCCGACCGCGAACAGGGCCGTGAAAGCGCTGCGAGGGATCTCCAGCGCCTCGAGCAGAAGCGCGGTGTAGTACTCGACATTGGTGTCGAGCCGCCGGCCCGGCTTGTGCCGCCGCAGGGCGGCGATGGCGCCCTGCTCGACCGCCGACGCATAGGCGAGACGCCCGGCCGTCGCCGGCAGGGTGGCGACCGCGGCCTTCAGCACGTCCGCGCGCGGGTCACGCACCTTGTAGATGCGATGGCCGAAGCCCATCAGGGTCACGCCCTTGGCAAACGCATCGTCGAACCATGCCTCGGCTCGCGCCGCGTCGCCGATCTCGTCCAGCATGTCGAGCACCGGCCCCGGGGCGCCGCCGTGCAGCGGTCCTTTGAGGGCGCAAAGGCCGGCCAGCACCGACGAGATCAGGCCGGCCTGCGTCGAGGCCACCACGCGCGCGGTGAAGGTCGACGCATTGAACCCGTGATCGGCGATGGTCGCGAGATAGGTGTCGAGTGCCTTCTCGAAGACGGCGCCGGCCCGGTGGCCGCGCACCATGCGCAGGAAGTCCTGCGCCGTGTCGAGCGCGGGATCGGGCGCGATCGGCGCCAGCGACTTGTCGGCGTTGAGCACCGCCGCCAGGAAGACCGGCATGGCGCCGCAGACGAGGAAATGATGCGGCGTCCGGTCGTTGTCGGGCAGCATGCCGATGCCGACCCTGAGGGCCTCGATGGGCTCGAGGCCGCGCGTCGCGGCGAGGAACCTCGGCACGTCGGCGAAGGCGCGCCTGCGCGCCGCCGCCAGACCCGCGCGCACCGCCACCTCGTCGCCGCCGCCCTCGGCGTAGCCTTCCCACAACAGCGCAGCGACGCCCTCGAAGCCGCGCGTGGCCGTCAGTTCCTCGATCGCGTGTCCGCGCACGACCAGCCGGCCGGCCTCGCCATCGACCTCGCTCATCGCCGTATCGGCCACGACGATACCGTCGAGGCCGCTGTTCACCCGTGTCAGCAGCATGCTTTGTCCCCTTCCAGATCACGGTGAAGGTCGAACGACATAAATATATTGTCAATCTTGATTACATTGATCAATATATCACCATGGCGAATGAATGGCTGAGTTCTCGAGAAGCCGCGCGGCGGCTCGGCGTGTCGGCGGCAACGCTCTATGCCTATGTCAGTCGCGGCCTGCTGCGCTCCGAGTCCATCGATGGCCGGCGCGAGCGGCGCTATCGCGCCGACGATGTCGCGCGCCTGAAACGGCGGCGCGACGTCGGGCGGAAGGCCGAATCGATCGCCAACCACGCGCTCGACTTCGGCACGCCGGTCCTCGAATCATCGCTGACCCTGATCGAGAACAACCGTCTCTACTATCGCGGCCGCGACGCTGCCGTGCTGGCGCGTACGGCATCGCTCGAGGAGGTGGCGCGTCTCCTGTGGGACTGCGACGAGCGGCCTTTCGCGGCCGCCAACCTGCCGCCGATGACCACGGCGTTGCGCAGGGCCTGGCTGGCCGCGGCGACGTTGGGGCCGGTCGACCGCTGCCTGGTCGTCCTGCCGGCCGCGGCCGCGCTCGACCATCCGAGCTGGGTGGAGGATCGCGGCGCCATGCTGGAAACCGGCGTGCGCGTGCTGCGGCTCCTGACGGCCGCGGTGACGGCGCGGCCGCTCTCGGCGCTGCCCGTCCATGAGGAGCTCGCCGCCGCCTGGAAGGTGCCGCCGGAGCGCGCCCCGCTCTTGCGCGCGGCGCTGGTGCTGTCGGCCGATCACGAGTTCAACGCTTCGGCCTTCGCCGCCCGCGTCGTCGCCTCGACCGGGGCCAATCTCTACGGCGCCACCATGGCCGGCCTCGCCGCGCTGAACGGCCCGCGCCACGGCGGCCTGACGCGGCGCGTCGCCTCGCTGTTCGACGACCTGCAGGGGGCCCGCGACCTCGATGCCGAGCTGGTGCAGCGCGTGCGCGATCGCATCTACATCCCGGGCTTCGGCCATCAGCTCTATGCCGACGGCGATGTGCGTGCCGCCACCCTGTTCGCCCTGCTGCGCGAGACCGTGCCCAGCTCGCCAGAGCTTGCCTTCGCCGAACGCCTGGCCGCAGCCGGAGAACGCCTGATCGACCGCAAGCCGAACGTCGACTTCACGACGGTGGTGGTCGAGCGCGTGCTCCGCCTGCCCAAGGATTCCGCGCTTGCCCTCTTCCTGCTGGGCCGTACCGTGGGCTGGATCGCTCACGCGCTGGAGCAGTCGGCGCATGCCGCCCTGATCCGACCGCGCGCCCGCTACACCGGCCCCCGGCCAGGAGAATGAGAACGATGGATGGCCGCTGCCTTTGCGGAAACGTCCGCTTCACCGCCGACGGCCCACCCAAGTGGACCGCCTACTGCCATTGCCAGAGCTGCCGCCGGCACACCGGCGCCCCGGTCTCCGCCTTTGCCGGCTTCGAGGCGTCGCAGGTCCGCTTCACCGGTGACCTGTCCTCTTTCGAATCGTCGCCTGGTGTTCGGCGCGGCTTCTGCGCACGCTGCGGCTCGACCTTGACCTACCAAGGCGACCGTTGGCCGGGCGAAATCCACCTTCATGTCGGCGCCTTCGACGATCCTGCGACGCTCGCGCCGACCGGCCACGCCTTCGCAGACGAGCGGTTGCCGTGGCTGAAACTGTGACCTTATTTATCCACCAGAACGCCGCCTTGCGGGGCCCGCTCCAGCGTGCTTAACGTCGCGCTTTAGTGACAAGAAAACGCGTGGGCGTGCCGAGGTTGCCCCATCTGCTCGGCATCGAGGGACTTGCGCCTGAAACCATTTCGGGCCTGCTCGACCTATCCGAAAGCTACATCGACCAGAACCGCTCCATCGACAAGCGGCGCGACGTGCTGGCCGGGCGGACGGTGATCAACCTGTTCTTCGAGAACTCGACACGCACGCGCACCAGCTTCGAGGTCGCGGCCAAACGGCTGGGCGCCGACGTGATCAACATGGATGTCGCCACCTCCTCGGTGCGCAAGGGCGAGACGCTGCTCGACACGGCGATGACGCTGAACGCCATGCGGCCCGACGCCATCGTCGTGCGGCACCATGAATCGGGCGCGGTCAATCTCCTGTCGCAGAAGGTGAACTGCGCCGTCATCAACGGCGGCGACGGCCAGCACGAGCATCCGACCCAGGCGCTGCTCGACGCGCTCACCATCCGGCGACGCCGCGGCAGCCTGGAAGGCCTGCTGGTGGCGATCTGCGGCGACATCATGCACAGCCGCGTGGCGCGCTCGAACATTCATCTGCTGCAGATCATGGGCGCGCGCGTGCGGGTGGTGGGACCGCCGACCCTGATGCCGACCGACGTCGATCGCATGGGTGTCGAGGTCCACTACAGCATGAAGACCGGGCTCAAGGACGTCGACATCGTCATGATGCTGCGCCTGCAGACCGAGCGCATGCAGGGCTCGTTCGTGCCCTCGATCAGCGAATACTTCCGCTTCTTCGGCCTAGATTCGGAAAAGCTCAAGTTCGCCAAGCCCGACGCGCTGATCATGCATCCCGGACCGATGAACCGCGGCGTCGAGATCGACTCCGAGGTCGCCGACGACATCGACCGCTCGGTGATCCACGAGCAGGTCGAGATGGGCGTGGCCGTGCGCATGGCCTGTCTGGACGCGCTGATCGGCGGGCGGCGCAACGCGCTGTCGGGAGCGGCGGCGTGAGCCGCAGCGTCACCGGCACGATCGACCGCCTGGCGCCACAGCACAGCGGATCGACCGCCTACATCAACGCCCGCATCATCGACCCCACGGGCGACGCCGAGTACCAGGGCGCGGTGCTGATCAGCGACGGCAAGATCGCCGACTACGGCCCCAGCCTGTTCGCCTCCGGCGCGCCCTACGGCATCCAGTCGGTCGACTGCCGCGGCCTCTATCTCGCGCCCGGCCTGGTCGACACGCGCGTCCATACCGGCGAGCCGGGCGAGGAGCACAAGGAGACGCTGGCGAGCGCTGGTGCTGCCGCCGCGGTGGGCGGCATCACCTCGATGGTGCTGCTGCCCGACAACGAGCCGCCGTTCGACGACGCCTCGCTGATCGAGTTCGTCGCCCGCCGCGCCCGCCAGATCAAGCTGGTGAACATGTACGCCTATGGCGCGCTGACCGTGGGGCTGGAGGGCAAGGAGCTGGCCGAGATGGGCCTGCTGGCCGAGGCCGGGGCCGTCGCCTTCACCGACGCCGACCACGCCGTCGGCAACGCGCAGGTGCTGCGCCGCGCGCTCTACTACGCCAAGGCCTTCGACGCGCTGATCGTCCACCTGCCGCAGGAGCCGACCCTGTCGGGCGGCCACATGACCAGCGGCGAGATGGCGACGCGGCTCGGCCTCTCGGGCAATCCGCCGCTGGCGGAGGTGATGCTGGTCGAACGCGACATCCGCCTTGCCGAGATGACCGGTGGCCGCCTGCATCTCGCCAAGGTCTCCACCGCCGAAGCCGTCGCGGCGATCGCTGCCGCAAAAGCACGCGGGCTCAAGATCACCTGCGATACCGCCGCGCCCTACTTCGCGCTGAACGACCTCGCGGTCGGCGACTATCGCACCTTCGGCAAGCTGGTGCCGCCGTTGCGGTCAGAAAAGGACAGGATGGCCGTGGTCGAGGGCCTGAAGGCCGGCATCATCGACGCCATCGTGTCGGATCACCGGCCGCAGGACCAGGACAGCAAGCGCGTGCCCTTTGCCCAGGCCGAGCCGGGCGGCATCGGCCTCGAGACGTTGCTGCCGATCTCGCTCGAGCTGGTGCACAACCGCCATCTCGCCCTGCCGCAGCTGTTCCGCTTGCTCGCCAGCACGCCGGCGCGGCTGTTCGGCCTGCCCGGCGGCAAGCTCGCCAAGGGTGCGCCGGCGGATCTCGTGGTGTTCGACGCCGATTACGCCTGGAAGGTCGATCGCGACGAGCTATGGAGCAAGACCAAGAACACGCCGTTCGACGAACGGCCGGTGCAAGGCCGGGTCATGGCCACCATCGTCGGCGGCCGCACCATCTATCGCGACGAAACTTTCCTGACGGCTGCGAGGGCCGCGTGATCGCGGCCGGGCCGCGTGATAGCGGCTGGGCCGCGTAGTCGCCGCCGGGCCCAAAAGCCGCCTCCAAAGGGCCTTTTCGTCTGCTATGGTCGACCGCTTCCACCATTCAGGGCGTTGCACGATGCTTCGACAGTCACTTCTAATCGGTGTTGCCGGCATGGCGTTGGCGGGCACGAGCGAGGCCCAGCAGCGCGGCCAGTCGCGCGATGACCTGCTCGACGCCCTCACCCGCCACATCCAGATTTGCGGCGAGATGAGCGAGACCCAGTCGCGGCTCGCCTGTTACGACCGCCTGCAGACGCAGATCGGCGGCGTATCGCCGCCCACTCAGCCGACGCCGACGCCCTTGCAGGCCAACCCCGCACCGACACCGCTCGCGCCCCCGCCGCCGGCACAGACGACGACGACGACGATGGGATCGAGTGGCGGCGCGATCAGCTCGGCGCCGCTGTCACCGCAGCCGCTCGGCGTGCCG
>JAEWIV010000513.1 GCA_023386865.1 Pseudomonadota bacterium | reverse complement strand
GCTCCGGCCAAGAAGTAAGCCGGCGGGTTCCAGAGACCCGTACGTTCGATGCTTCTGCTGGTCGGGCTCGGCAATCCCGGGCCACGCTATGCGGGGCACCGGCACAACGTGGGATTCATGGCGGTGGACGAGATCGTCCGCCGCCGTGTCTTCTCGCCCTGGCGCACACGCTTCAACGGCGAGGTGGCGGAGGGCCACCTCGGCGGCGAGCGCACGCTGGTGCTGAAGCCCATGACCTTCATGAACGAATCGAGCAAGGCCGTGGGCGAGGCGGTGCGCTTCCTCAAGATTCCGCTCGACCGCGTCGTGGTGTTCCACGACGAGCTCGATCTCGCGCCCGGCCGCGTGCGCATGAAGAAGGGCGGCGGCGCGGGCGGCCACAACGGGCTGCGCGATATCGACGCCCATGTCGGCAACGACTATCGCCGCGTGCGCATCGGGATCGGCCATCCCGGCCACAAGGACCTGGTGCTGCATTGGGTGCTGCGCGACTTCGAGCCCGATGAACGGGACCCCAAGACCGGCTGGCTGCCCAAGCTGCTCGACGCGCTGGCAGAGGAATCGGCCGTGCTGGTCGAAGGCGGCGCCAAGGCCGACGAACGTTACATGAGCCGCGTGGCGCACCTCGCGCCGCCGCCAAAGCCGAAAACGGAAGATTCGAAAGCGTAAAAAGATGGGTTTCAATTGCGGTATCGTCGGCCTGCCCAATGTCGGCAAGTCGACCCTGTTCAACGCGCTCACCGCCACCCAGGCGGCACAGGCGGCCAACTATCCGTTCTGCACCATCGAGCCGAATGTCGGCCGCGTCGCCGTGCCCGACCCCAGGCTCGACAAGCTCGCAGCCATCGCGAGCTCGGCCAAGATCATCAATACCCAGCTGGAATTCGTCGACATCGCCGGCCTGGTCAAGGGAGCCTCGAAGGGCGAGGGCCTCGGCAACCAGTTCCTCGCCAACATCCGCGAAGTCGACGCCATCGCCCACGTGCTGCGCTGCTTCGACGATGGTGACGTGACGCACGTGTCGGGCGGGGTCGATCCGGTGCGCGACGCCGAGATCGTCGAGACCGAGCTGATGCTGGCCGACCTCGATTCTCTCGAGAAGCGCCTGCCCAACCTGGAGAAGCGGGCCAAGGGCGGAGACAAGGAAGCGGCCGCCGAGGCGCCGGTGGTGAAGAAGGCGCTCGATGCCCTGCGCGACGGCAAGCCGGCGCGCGAGGCCGCCCTCACCGCGGAAGAGCGGCCGGTGTTCGCCCGCCTGCAGCTCATCACCGCCAAGCCGATGATGTACGTGCTGAACGTCGAGGAAGCCGCGGCGGCGACAGGCAACGAGCACAGCGCGGCGGCCGCCGCGTATGCCCGAACGCGCGGCATGCCGTCGGTCGTGATCTCGGCGGCGATCGAGGCCGAGGTTGCGCAGCTCCCGCCCGACGACCAGGCCGAGTATCTCGCCTCGCTTGGCCTCAAGGAGACCGGGCTGGCCCGCGTCGTGCACGCCGGCTACCAGCTGCTCGACCTCGTGACCTTCTTCACGGTCGGCCCGAAGGAGGCGCGCGCCTGGACGGTGCGCCGCGAAGCCAGGGCGCCGGAGGCCGCCGGCGTGATCCACACCGACTTCGAGAAGGGCTTCATCCGCGCCGAGACCATCGCCTACGACGACTATGTCGCGTTGAACGGCGAAGCCGGCGCGCGCGATGCCGGCAAGCTGCGGCTCGAGGGCAAGGAGTACACGGTGAAGGACGGCGACGTCTTCCATTTCCGCTTCAACGTCTGACGTCGGCGCGGCGCCGGTCGTCGCGAGACCCGTGGGCTTGACTCTCCCGTAAGGGAAGACGGTAGGGTCGCGATACCATGCTCAGGATCGGTGAATTCGCCCGCCGCGGCCGCGTATCGGTCAAGGCGTTGCGCCACTACGAGGCGGTCGGCCTCCTGAAACCCGACCGCGTCGACCCGGCGACGGGCTACCGCTACTACGCCGCGGCCCAGCTCGACGACCTGCACCGGCTGATGGTGCTGCGAGCGCTCGGCCTGCCGCTGGAGCGCATCCGCCAGGCCCTGCAGGACGACCTGCCGCCCGAGCGCATGCGCCGCCTGCTCGACGAGCGCCGCGCCGCAGTGGCCCGCCGCATCGGTGCCGAACAGGCGCAGCTCGCGGCCATCGAGGCGCGCATCCGCCACCTGGAAAGCCGGTCGCCGGCCTACGACGTCGTCGTGCGCGACGTGCCCGCCGCGTTCGTCGCGAGCCTGCGGCGGGTGGTGCCGGACTATGGCGCCATCGACCTGATGCTCGACGAGATCACGCGATCCCTGCCGGCCGGCGCCAGGATCACCGGCCACGGGGCGGTCTGGCATCACTGTGCGCCGCAAAAGCGCCAGATCGACTGCGAGGCCGTGGTGCTCTTGGAGCGGCCGACCAGCGAGGCCTCGGCGTTCAAGCTCTATCGGATGCCGGCGTGCCGTGCCGCCTGCATCGTCCATCCCAGCGACGAGGAAGACGTCTTCGCCGCCAAGCGGGCCGTGCATCAGGCCGCGGCCTGCCAACGGTTCCAAATCGATGGCGCCATCCGTGAACGCTACTTCTCGAGCGCCGGCGACCAGCGCTTCGACCTCACCGAAATCCAGTTCCCCCTGCGCAATACCGGAGTTCCGACATGACCGTCACCCTTTCCAACCCCAAGACCCTGCCGCCACCGACCGGCTATTCGCAGATTGCCGAGGTCACCAAGGGGAAGATCGTCCTGATCGCGGGGCAAGTGGCGCACGACGCTGCCGGCAACCTGGTCGGCGAGAACGACTTCGGCGCCCAGGTCGAGCAGATCTTCAAGAACCTCGATGCGGCGGTGCGTGCCGCCGGCGGCACGTTCAAGGACATCGTGAAGATCAACAACTACTGCGTAGCCTCGGTCGATCCGGCCGAGATCGCGACATACCGCAAGGTCCGCGACCGTTACTTCGACATGAAGGCGCCGCCCACCAGCACCTTCGTCTATGTCAGCCGCTTGGTGCGACCAGGCTGGCTGTTCGAGATCGACGCGATGGCCGTCATCGACTCCTAGACGCAGGAGCCTATGACCCGATCGCGCCGCCGTCCTTTTTGGTGATCGCGATCACGGACGGCCGGGGCGGCATGCCGTCCTTGAAGTCCGGCCAGCGCGTCGATGGGCTCTCGGTCGATGGCCTCTCGAAGGTCGAGCCGGCATCCTCGGCGACCACGGGATCGCCCCAACGGATCACCACCTGCGCTTCGTAGCCTTCCGGCACGTGCTGCTCCTCGTCCAGACCATGCGGAACCTCCTTGAAGGTGAGGTCGAGGCCCCGAACGCCCTCCCAGCCCGCGCAAGGCGGTTCGGCGGCTCAGGCGGCGCTCGATCAAATCGAGGTAGGCCCTCACGCGCGATGGCTACGTGACGAACATGTTTCACTTCGATGACGGTCGCTCACGATCCGATCGGCCCGCCATCCTTCCTGGTGATGACAATCACCGCCGGCCTGGGTGGAGCGCCGTCCTTGAAGTCGGGCCAGCGCGTCGACGGCGTCTCGAATGTCGAGCCCTTGCCTTCGCCCGGGTGCTGGATGGCCAGGAACAGGGTGCGGTCGTCGGGCGTGAATATCGGCCCGCAGACCTCGGCTCCCTTGGGCGCGGCAAAGAACTGTCGCGTCAACCCGCGGCCCTCGCCTGCGACGTCACAGGCGTAGAGCCCGTCGGCGATACCGGCGATCTCGCCGCTGTCGGTGGCGATCCACAATCGGCCCTTGCTGTCGAACGCGACGTTGTCCGGGCAGGTCAGCCAACCATCGGACGAGGTCGCCGAATGGTACTTGGTGCCCTCGTGCTTGCCCGGTTGGCCGCAGGCGACGAAAATCTCCCACGTGCCCTCGGTGGCGGCGTGATCGCCGTCCTTCGGCGTGATCTCGACGATGTGTCCGTGCTCGTTCTTCGCCCGCGGGTTGGCGGGATTGATCTGCTCGGGCTTGCGCGAGCCGTTGTTGGACAGCGCGACGTACACGCGACCGTTGACGCGGTTGGGCTCGATGTCCTCGGGGCGGTCCATCGGCGTCGCTGCGAGCAGATCGGCGGCGCGCCGGGCGTTGATCACGACGTCGGCCTGGTCGGCGAAGCCGTTTTCCGCCGTCAGCGGCCCCTGGCCGTGAACCAGCGGCAGCCACGCCAACTTGCCGCCCTCGTCGAAGCGCGCGACATAGAGCGTCCCCTCGTCGAGCAGGTCGCGGTTGGCGGCACGGTCAGCGGGGTTCCACGACTTCGCCGTCACGAACTTGTAGACGTACTCCATTCGCGAGTCGTCTCCCATGTAGCAGACGACGCGACCGTCCTTGGCGACGGCATGATGGCAGCCTTCATGGGCAAAGCGGCCGAGCGCCGTACGCTTCACCGGCGTCGATTGCGGATCGTATGGGTCGATCTCGACGATCCAGCCGAAGCGGTTGGGCTCGTTCGGCTCCTTGTCGAAGTTGAAGCGGTCGAAGTACTTGCCCCAGGCATAGGCTACGGTCCGGCCGAGCCCGTAGCGCTTGGCGAGCACCTGATCGGGGTGCTTGGTGCCGTCGCCGGTAAAGTAGAAGTAGAAATTCTCCTCGCACGTCAGCCAGGTACCCCACGGCGTCTCGCCACCGGCACAGTTGTTGAACATGCCGAGCACCTTGGTGCCGGAGGGATCAGCCGAGGTCTTCATGCTGGCAGCGCCCGCCGCCGGACCGGCGATGCGCATCGGCGTGTTGGCGTCGATGCGGCGGGCGTAGCGGCTGCCGTCGACGACCTTCCAGCGCCCACCTTCGCGGGCGATCTCGATCACGGCGCCACCGTGTGCGGCCATCTCGATCTCGGCCTGCGGCTGGTCGGCGCGCAGGCGTGCCTCGCGGCCCTCGCCGATCCCGGCCAGCATCAGGTTGGAGTTGGTGTATTCGTGATTGATCACCATCAGGAAACGATCGCCCGTCGTGCTTTGCGGCGGCAAGGGATGCAGCCCGATGAAGTCGTTGTTGTAGCCGAACTGCAGCGCCTGCCCGGGTCCGCTCTGTCTGGTCGGGTCGTACGCCGGCGCACCCGGCAGCACCGGGTCGCCCCAGCGGATCAGGATCTGCACCTCATAGCCGTCCGGGACGTGATGCGTGGGATCGTTGACATGCGGCACCTCCTTGAAAGTGAAGGAGGATGGCCCGCCGTTCTGGGCCTGCGCCGCGCCGCCGCCGAGCGCGGCAGCCGCGGCCGTCCCGGCCAGCCCGACCAGGGCTTCGCGCCGCGACAGGCGCCGCTCGATCATCGTGCCGATCGAAACCTCGGTAGAGCCCGAGACGCCGTCGTCTTCGTCAACCATGAATTGTCCTTCCCCCGTCGTGGCGATGATGGCCCAGCCGGCGATCACAGCGCCACTCCTATGTCGGTCATGTCGGTCCGACAACGATCCCCCGGTTTCATTGCCGCTGTAGTCAAACCGTAGCGCAGCGGCGCTAGCACCGGAGCCGTTCACCGGGGAGATTCTCATGCTGAAACCGTTCCTGCTGGCCACGACCGCAATCGTCCTGGCCACCGGCGCAATCGCCCAGACCAGGTATCCTGCCGTCCTCGAGGGCCACGCCATGCTGCCGGCCCTGACGCTGGTGCCGCCGCCGGCCGATGCGCCCGAGCAGTTGCAGCTCTCCGGCCGCTACGCCGGCCAGAGCGGCCAGCGTGTCGATGCGGCCGAGAGTGTGCCCGGCATCTCGGCCCTTTCCGACAAGGCCGCCCCTCGCCCGACCGGCATCGGCCTGCCGCTCCGGGGCCAGCCGGTGCAGGGCCTGTCAGGCATCAAGAACATGAAGGACGGCACGTTCCTGACCCTGACCGACAACGGCTTCGGCTCGAAGGCCAACTCGCCCGACGCCATGCTGATGTTCCATGTCGTCAAGCCCGACTGGAAGAGCGGCGCGGTCGAGCGCATATCGACGACCTTCCTGCACGATCCCGACCGCAAGGTGCCGTTCCGCATCGTCAACGAGAACACCGCCAAGCGCTATCTCACCGGGTCGGACTTCGACATCGAATCGATCCAGCCGATCGGCGATGCCCTGTGGTTCGGCGACGAGTTCGGCCCCTTCCTGATCAAGACCGACAGGACCGGCAAGGTCCTGCAGGTGTTCGAGACCGTGGTCGACGGCAAGCCGGTGCGCTCGCCCGATCATCCGGCGATGCTGATGCCGGCGGTACCCGGCCCCGTGACGTTCCAGGTCCGGCGCAGCAAGGGCTTCGAGGGCATGGCGGCCTCGCCCGACGGCAGGCTGCTCTATCCGCTGCTCGAGGGGCCGCTGCTGGCGGCCGACGGCAAGCCCGAGTCGAAGGACGGCACTGCCTATCTCCGCATCCTGGAGTTCGACGTCGACAAGGGGGCCTATACCGGAAAGGGCTGGAAGTACGCTCTGGAAGCGCCGACCAACTCGATCGGCGACTTCAACCTGATCGACGCGACCACAGGCCTGATCATCGAGCGTGACGACACCGAGGGCGATCCCGCCCTCGCCTGCCCCGCCGGCCCGCCCAGGCCCGACTGTTTCAACGTGCCCGCCAGGTTCAAGCGCATCTACAAGGTCGATCTCGGCCAGGCCGACGGCGACGGATTCGTCAAGAAGGTGGGTTACATCGATCTGATGGACATTGACGACCCCGACAAGGTGGCGCGTCAGGGTGGCAAGGACGGCAAGTTCTCCTTCCCGTTCTTCACCATCGAGAACGTCGACGTCATCGACGACGAGCGAATCATCGTCGGCAACGACAACAACTTGCCCTTCTCGTCGGGCCGCGCCCTCGGAAAGTCCGACGACAACGAGCTGATCATCCTGAAGGTGACCGACCTGCTGAAACGGCGCTGAGACGTCTTCTCCGGCTCCCGCCTCTGCCGGGGGCCGGCGTGCTTCAGTTGTGCACGAATCTCGCCGTGCCGGCGCCCGGGGGGCCGGTGCGCCGCACGGCAAGCTCGTTGCCGTTCAGGGTCGCGTCGAACGATGAAGTCTTTCCGCCGTCGCTCAGCTTGTTGTCGACGATGGTCGCCCGGAAGCGAACGGCGCCGGCTTTGAAACTTTGGCCGGCATTGAAGCTGCCGTTGACGTAAATCACCGTAGCAACGCCGTTTGGCTGAACACTCTCGACGACGAGGGCGCCGCACATGCCGTAGTCCCACTTCCCGACCCAGGTGCCGGAGAAGGCCGCGACCTCCTTGGGTACATTGCCGGCGGGGGGCTGGACCGTGTAGGCCACCGGCACGCCGCACAGCGTGGTCATCGTCTGCCAGCTCATCGGGGCGCGGGTGCCGAAGCGGAGCTGCTCTCCTGCCTTGGTGAACAGGTACGGTCCATACTGGTCGATGCCGACGCGATCGCAGCGCGCCTCGCCATGCTCGATGGTGATGCAGAGCTTGTCGCCCGCGAGCGTGTAGCGCCCCTTGTAGTGCATGTTGTTTGCGGCCACGTAGCTGTAGCCGCCGTCGGTCCCGTAGGTGGCGACACTGTAGTCGGCGAAGACGGCCGACCTTCCGACCAGCATATCCTTGATGCGCTGGTCGTCGCTGCCCGGCTCGGCGACCGCGGGGACGACCGCGGCCACGAGGCAAAGAGACAGCGCCCGGGCAAATAGATGTCGCATGGCACCCACCTTTCGCAGCATCGACCGCTCGTTCCCCTGCCGATCAGGCGATTTGGCCGGGCGAGAACGAAATGCGGGAATAGACGACCTTGCCCGTTGCGAACTTCGCCTCGACGCGCACCGGCCCGGCGATCCTTTCGAAGATGCAGGTGATCCGCGTCGGCAGCGAACTGTCCGATGACATCAGCGCAGTTTCGACGACCAGGGTGCCCCCGTTCGGGCCGGGAACGCTCTGGCAGCACGGGCGGGCATAAAGGAACGGCTGGAGGCGATAGGGCGCCAGCCGGAGCGCGAGGTATCGGCGCAGCCCCATGGGCAGCGATGGCACGAGGTCGGTCCAGGCCATAGCCGGTTCGGCGGCGAAGGGCACCGACGGTGTTCCATGCGCGAGCAGCCTCAGCAGCGGTGACTTGCCCCCCTGATCCACGACACGCCAGGCGTCCGGGGCCAGCACGGCGGTGAGATGGCCATCGCCGGAGGTGAAGTGGCTCCTGCCCCATTCGTCGAGGCGATGCTCGAGGAGCAGGCTCAGGAGCGACTGCTTCTCGCGAAACGGCCGCGGTACGTCTCCCGACTGCTCGATCGTCCAGACCGACGTACCCGGGGCCATGCTCGAAAGCGTCGCGTGAACGGGCGGATTGAAGGGCGAGGCCATGACAAGCGTGCCCTGCTCGGGAACCCTTGCCGCATTCCATTCGAGCAACGGCTCGAAGGGGCTGGTGGCCGAGCGGAAGTTGGCCAGCCGAAACGGAATCGTCGGGGCTCCGGGCGACGGCCCTCCCTGGACCTGCATGTGCACGTGCGGCACGGGAGACCGTCCCGAATTCCCGGCCAGCCCGAGGTAGGTACCGATCTCGATGCGCGCGCCCGGGCGGACGGCAATCGTCCATTGCTTGAAATGGGCGAGCAGCGCCCAGCCACCCTGGTCGAGACGAATGACGACGTAGTTGCCCCAGCTCTCGGCGTAGTTCGAGATGCCGAGCGGATTGTCCGGAACCGAATCCACCACGCGCTCGACGTATCCCGAGGCCGGCGCCGTGACGGCCGCCTTCCAGATCGAGGGGGCATGCTCGACATCGGCACTCCCTTCGGGCAGTCGAACGAAATCGAGCGCGTGCCGCAGGTGCTTGCGGTGGCTCAGCCCGCCATCGAAGCCCTGGGCGACCTGGACGGGACCGGCGACGGGAACGACCAGCAACGGCTCGCCGCGCCCGAATCTCTGAGTCCACAGCGCGTCGCGCCACCAGGCTTCCTCGGGCGCCATCTCCGGCCAACGATTGCGCCAGAAGGCCCGTTGGTCACCCGCCAGCGCCAGCGTGCCGACGCCTGCCCATACCGTCAGGGCCGACGCAATCGGCAGATAGGCGAACCCCGGCACGAGGCCTTGCAGGGCGATGTCGACCAACGCCGCGGCGGCGCCACCGGCGGCGGCCAGCAGCAGGCTGGACACGCCCGGAAGGATGAAGAAGGCACCAAGCGCCATGCCGCCGACGAAGAAGTTGTGAGCGGCCGGCAGCCAGTAGTAGGTGACGCCCAGGTTCTGGATGCCGACGGCCAGCCCGGCTCCCGCGATCCATCCGACAACGCCGGCGGTGAAGGCCGCTCTCGACCACAGCAGGATACCGACGCAGACGGCCGCTCCGGCGATCAACGATGGCGCGAACAACAGGGATCCGATGGAACGGCAGAAGGCGGATAGCCAGGTCTCGAGGCTGTCCGGCGGGACCTGCCACCACTGAAGGCGCTGGGAAGCCATCATGGTGCCGACCGGGAACACGGCGAACATGCTTCCAGCGGTCAGGCAGTAGCCCCATAGGAGCGATGGATACTCGCTGGTCTGCAGCGCACGCTTGATGGTCGCGGCAATGACGAAGGCCGCCCCTGCCACGACGGTGGCGATGGCGATCTGGACGTGCAACGGATAGATCGTCGGTTCCGTCATCCAGCCTGCCGCCACGGCAGCCAGCAGCGCATTGGCCTTGAGCCCGCCGCCGATCCGGCTATCGTCGCTCACCCCCAGAGCATATTGGCCGGCGGTGGCTACCGCGAGGCCGAGCAGGGCGAATGCCGCATGACGCGGATGCCAGGCGATGGCGGCCCACAGCAGCATGCCGATCCACGGATGCGGGATCAGGAACACGTTGCCGAGCGCGGGCCCGACGAAACCCACAAAGCGCTGGATGGCGGCGCGGGCATCGGCGAGGGGTGCATGCGGCGGCAACGGCGGCGGCACGCGGCGTCCATAGGCCGTCGGAACGGGAAGTGCCGCCCGCTCGATCGGGACAAGCGCGCTCTCCGGCCGCGCCGGCGAACGCGCCGCGCCCGCCTCCATGTCCTGGGCCGGGCTCATCATGCCGCCAAGTGGCCCGGCATGCGCTCGGGGCCCTCGATGTCATGAAGGGTTTCCCGAGCCCTGATCAACTGCGGCTTGCCGTCGGTGCCGATCAGCACGACGGCGGGCCGGTAGTTGATGAACTGCATCGACTGCACGATGTTGTAGGCGCCGACGGGATGCAGGGAGAGCACGTCGCCGGTGGCCAGCGGCGGCAGGTCGACGCTTTCCCGGATCACGTCGATCGCCATGCAAAGCGGCCCGTAGAGCCTGGATGGCATGACCGGCGCATTCACCACGCGTGCGGGGCGCACGTCGAAGCGGTACCACGCCGCGGTGTAGAGCAGATTGATGCCGGCATCGACGACATAGCCGATCCTCGAGTCGTCTCCCAGCACCAGCCGCTCCTTGTAGTCGCGGGCCGAAAGATCGCCAACGCCGAGCCCCAGTCGGTTGATGCCCTTCACCGACACCACGCTGGTCAGCAGATACCCGGCCTCGTCGACGAGCGCGCGACCGGATTCGAGCCGCAGCAGCGGGCGCTTCTTCACCGGAAGCCGGTTGAGAACGTCGGTGATCGCGTCGGCGTAGTCCTCGATCGGCGGCACCACGGCGTCGGCAGGGCCTTGCATGCCGTGCAACAGGCTGTGTGACGGGAATCCGCCGCCGAGGTTGAGGCACTCGATTAGATGGCCGTACTCCAGGTGAATCTGCTCGCGCAGCGCCAACAGCTTGGTGGCGGCGGTGCGGTAGGCGGCAGGGGCCAGGATATAGGTGCCGATATGGCAATGCAGCGTATGGAGCCGGAACTTCGGATTGCGAAGCACCCGCGCCGCCGCCCGCTCCGCCTCGCCGTTGGCAAGGGCGAACCCGAACTTCGACCAGATCGGACGGATGCCGGCATCCATCCATATGCGCAGGCCGAGCGAGATCGGCCGCTCGCAGGCCTTTGCCACCTCTTCGAGCTGGCTCAGCTCGTCCCAATTGTCGACCTGGATCAACGCCCCTTCCCGGGCCGCCACTTCGAGCGCTGCCTCGGGCTTGTAGGGACCGTTGAACACGACCTCCTCGCCCGGGACGCCGAGCTTGCGCACCTTGTGGTACTCGAAGTCGGAAACGACCTCGGCGATCCAGCCTTCCTTGCGAAACACCTGGATGATGGCGTTGAGGTAGTTCGTCTTCACCGACCAGGCGAAGCTCGTCTTGGGGTAGCGCGAGAGGAAGGCTTCGCGCATCCGCTTGGCCTTCGCCCTGAGATCCCGCTCAGAGAAGACGAAGAGGGGCGAGCCGAAATCGCGAACGAGGTCTTCGACGCGCACGCCGTCGATGTCGGTCAGGGCCGTTGCATGCGAACCGCGTGCATAGACGTTACGATCGACCGCCGCCTTCGCCGTCGCCTGTCCCAGCTCGCTGCTGATGAGCGGGGGTACGTAAGTGTCGGCCATCACAGCACCTCGTTTGCAACGGGAATCATCGGTCCCGGCCGTTCGCCGGTGGACGCCATCCTGGCGAAATCCTCGATGTCACCGACGATGTCGATGCAATGGCGCACGAACATCTGGCCGGGGACGCATTCCTTCAACTGCGAGCGCTCGACGCCCAGCATGCGTTCCAACAGGCGAGCGGGCAAGTTGCATCCGACCTGCGAAGCGAAGTCCACCCATGCCGGAAAGCGCGGGTTCATCTCGAAGAGCTGGTGCGGCCGGCCGGGTGCCTTGATGAATTCCAGCTCGAAGGGGCCGTTCCATTGCAGGGCGCGGATCACCTTCCCCGCCAGCTGGTCGAGTGCCGGATCGGCCACGACGATGCCGCCGAACCCCTTGCCGGCCTTGGTCCGCAGCATCTTGCGGATGGTGCAGGAGCCTTCGATGTTGCCCTTGCCGTCCCCGAGACCGAGCACGTCGTACTCTTCGCCGACGGCGATCTCCTGGGCGATGACGGGACCGCCCCACACCTTCACCAGCTCGTCGAACGCGGCATAGAGCTCGTACGGGGAGTGCACGAGGTGAGCCTCGTAAAAACGCCCCTTGATGTAGGCTGGATAGCCGATCTTCTCGACGAAACGTGCGAGGTCGGCCGCATTGTCGGAAGCGACCGTCGCCGGGGTCGGCACCTTGAGCTTGTGACAAAGAGCAGGGAGCTTGTCCTTGCCGCGCTGGATCAGCGACTGCTCGGTCGGCATCGTGCAGGCGATGCCCCGCTTCGCCAGCTCGGAGCGGAGCTCGATGTAGTTGGGCAGCTCCGAATCGAGGCAGGGGATGACGATGTCGAACGGGTCGCGCTGGCGGATGGCGTCGATCCGCTCGAGCAACGCCTCGCGCCCGGCGTTCGGATAGGGAACCAGGTAAGCGGCGTCGACATGGTCGAGGCCGGTGCTGTACTGGCCGCTCTCCAGGGGGTCGTAGGACAGGCCGACGATCCTCAGTTCGGGGAACCGACGACGGATGCTGGCGGCCACGGCCGGGCCGGGCTGCGGGTTCTCGCCGCGATGCAGCCCGGTGAGGGCGACGATCGGCGGCTTGCGGGCGATCGGGCGCTTCATCTCCGCACCTCGCCGCCGAAAGGCCCGATTGCCGTCAGGTCATTGCGCAGCAGCTCGATGTCGCGCACGGCCGCGGCGCGCTCGATGCCGTACTTGGCCTGCACCTCGTCGGCGACGCGCGACGGGTCGTTGCCGGCATTGAGCGACCGAAGAATGAAGCTGGCCGTCGGACTGACGCGATAGAACATCCCCGACACCGTATCGAAGATGAATTCGTCACCGTAGAACCGCAGCGCCGAACCACGGCGCGCGCCCTCGCAGGTTGCTTTTGCCTTAGCGGCGCAACCTTTCTTCCTTTTTGCAGCCATTTTCTCGCACCCATCCCAAGTCCCGGCGATTGCCCCACACAACCGCCCGTAGCACATCAAAGTATCACATATAGTATCTACATTTAATACACTTCGCCATTTTGATCCAAATCAACATCCCGGCTCAATAGTATTTGCACAACTCACCGGGTTGATCTTAATCAATTGCCTATCTCCAGTAGCGCTGCATACAGAGAGAACCGGGCTTCAATTTCGAGGCATGGTGCGGAACGCAATCAGGCCGTGCCGCTTCTGATCAGGAGACTTCCAATGCCACTCAAACTAAGGCTGCTCGCCGGTGCAGTGCTGCTGCTTCCCTTAGCGACCGGTGCTTGCGACAACAACGTCCGGATCGCGACCCACGCGAAGCTGGAGAATCTGGACCCAATCTGGACGACCGCCTACATCACGCGAAACCACGGGTATCTCGTGTACGACACGCTGTTTGCGCTCGACCAGAACCTCGAGCCCAAGCCGCAGATGGTCGAGACCTACAAGACCTCGGAAGACGGCCGGACCTGGACCTTCACGCTGCGCCCCGGGTTGAAATGGCACGATGGCACCAATGTCAGCGCGGAAGACTGCGTTGCGTCGCTGCAGCGCTGGTCGAAGCGCGACGGAATGGGCCAGGAGCTGTTCAAGGACGTGACGAGCCTCACCGCCGCCGACTCGCGCACGATCGTCATGCAGCTCGCCAAGCCGAGCGGGATCGTGCTCGAATCGCTCGCCAAGGTATCGTCCAACGTGCCGTTCATGATGCCCAAGCGGGTCGCCGAGACCGATCCCTTTACCCCGATCCAGGACGCAACCGGCTCCGGACCGTACGTTTTCCAGAAGGACAAGTTCGTGCCGGGCGCGCAGGCGGTCTATACCAAGAATACCGCCTACGTGCCGCGTTCCGACAAGTCCTCGATGGCCGCCGGCGCCAAGATCGCCAAGGCCCGGGAAATCGGCCTGATCTACTACGGAGATTCCACGGCAGCGGCGAAGGCGCTCCAGGCGGACACCGTCCAGTACGTCGAATCGCCGACGCCGAAGGTGGTGACCCAGCTGGTCGGCAAGGACCATATCGTGGTCGCCAATACCGATCCGCTCGGCAATGTCGCCATGATGCGCTTCAACAGCCAGCTGCCGCCCTTCGACAATCCGGGGGTGCGCAAGGCCGTCCTGATGACGATCGATCAGGACAAGTACATGAAGGCGGCGTTGGGTGACCCGCGCTTCTATCGGCAGTGCTTCTCGATCTATGCCTGCGGCACGCCTTTCGCCACGGACGCCGGCAACGCCGTGCTGCGTACGGCGAACCTCGATGCCGCCCGGAAGGCGCTGCGCGCGGCGGGCTACAGGGGCCAGACCGTCGTGATCCTCAATCCGACCGATATCCCCGTCATCGCCGCCTTCACCGCGGTGACGGTCGCCAACCTTCGCGAGATCGGCATGACCGTCGAAGTACGCGACATGAGCTTCGAGACCATGATGAAGGAGCGCGCCGTCCCGGGCGGCTGGAACATGTTCCACACCTGGTGGCTCGCCGGCGACGTCGACGATCCGATGGCCATCGCCTACTCCGGCAACGCCGTGACCGGCTGGCCCGGTGCGCCGAACGACCCGCAACTCGAGCAGCTGCGGCTGGCCTTTTCGCGGGCCAACGGCATCGACGAGAAGAAGGCCATCGCCGACAAGGTCCAGGAGCGGGTGCTGGCCATCGGCGCCCTGGGGACGCTCGGGCAGTTCTTCGAGCCTGTCGCCTTCCGGGACAACGTGACCGGCATCACCTCGCCGATCCAGTTCTACTGGAGCTTGGCGCGCGGCACGAAGGCCGAGCAGCAGGCCGAGAACATCCCTGGAAAGATCGAAGGACAGTTCCAGAAGGAGTGGGTCGGCTACTGGTGAGGCTCGCCACGACCAAACGGCACGGGTCCCGCCCGGGAATTCCCCGGGCGGGATTGTGAAATAGGCATGTAGAATCGCGTTGTATTTTGGGTCGCGTTTGTCACACTCCCTTCCCATCAGCGAAAACGGCGATGTGGAAGGCATATGTTCGAGGCAAAACGGTGGGTCGCGTTTGTAATTGCAGTCGCAATGCTATCCGGCAGCGCTCCCGCCATGGCTCAGGAGATCGTCAAGTTTCCAGCCAGCCAGCCTAACGAGCCCACCCCGGTGCAGCTGCGGGCCGAGCTCTACCGGCCCACGGGAGGCGGCCCCCACCCCGCGGTCGTCCTGATGCATGGCTGTTCGGGCTGGGTGCCGTCGGCGCGCTTTGCGTTGCGCGGCTATGCCGAGGACCTGCGGAAGCGCGGCTTCGTGGTTCTCAATCTCGACAGCTTCGGCCCCCGTTACTATTCGTCGGAAGAGATGTGCCCCAGCATCGAACGCCTGCAGCGCGCCCTCTCCTATCGAACGACGGACGCCTTCGATGCGGCGCGTTTCCTGCGCGACCGGGCCGATGTCGATGCCGGCAACATCTTCCTGTTCGGCCAGAGCAACGGCGGCAGTGTCGCGCTGAAGGCGGCGCTCGTCAGCACTCATGACGAGTACGTCAAGCGTCGCGGCTATCCCGCCTTCCGCGGAGTCGTGGCTTTCTACCCCTGGTGCGGCCTTCTGCAGGGCATCACCGCCTTGGCCGCGCCCGTCCAGGTCTTCAGCGGCGGCCGCGACAACTGGGTTTCCGCCCAGGAGTGTTCGAGCGTCGAAGCGAGGGGCGCGGAGTTCAACGTGAAGGTCTATGCCGAAGCCATGCACTCCTTCGACCTCGACCTCATCCCTCACAAGTACGCGGGCTTCATGATCGGCAAGGATCCGGCCGCGGCCGCGGACAGCCGGACCCGGATGATGAGCTTTCTGACTGCCAACGTCCGCGGGTCGGAATTGAGCCGACGCTAGAGCAGCTCAGGGCAGCAGGCGCCGCATCCACGCAGCCGTTGCCGTGGAATCCTGGTTGGTGCTGGCTTCGAGCCTCGCGATGACGCGGCGGCGGTCTTCCAGGTCGCGGTTCTGGCTGAGCTTGATCTTGGTTTCCACCCGAGCCAGCGACATGCGGAAGGCGACGATGCCCTTGGTCTGCGCCTCGGCATTGCCCGGCGGCAGGTGGCCGAGGCCCCAGGCCTCCGGGCCGGTTCCTTCGTAGGCCGCCGCAAGGTTGGCCAGCACGGCCAGTGCGCCGCCGGTATCGTCGATGACCTGAGGCCGGCCGTAGGCGTGCACCGTGACGTAGTTCCAGGTCGGCACCTTGGGGCCGGGCGCGTACCAGGTCGGCGAGACATAGGCATGCGGCCCCCAGAACAGGGCGAGCGACTCGGCCGGGCGCTCGAACAGCTTCCAGTGGCCGTTGGCGCGGGCCATGTGGCCGATCAGCGAGCCATGCTCGGAGCCGTCGTCCTGCCAGAGCAGCGACAGGTGGGTGGCCATCGGCGCGCCTCGATCGTCGGTCGTCATCAGCAGCGCCCAGCTGTGCGCCTGCATGATCTCGCGGCCGACGGCCTCGCTGCCCTCGAAGTGTTTCGGAATGTACATCGCAGGCCCTTCGGCTGGCTTTCGCTCCCCGATGGGGAGCCGGTTGAACGGCCCGCCATTACCATGTCAGATGCGGCCCGCAACCGGGAGGAATTCTCATGGGTGAGGATATTCGTCTTAAGTCGAAGGCCGGCGAGATCGGCGCTTACCTCGCGGCGCCGAAGGGCACGCCCAAGGGCGGCGTGGTCGTCATCCAGGAGATTTTCGGCGTGAACCACCACATCAAGGCGGTGACCGACAAGTTCGCGGCCGACGGCTACCTCGCCTTGGCGCCGCGCTTCTTCGACCACATCAAGACCGGCATCGAGCTCGGCTACACGCCCGACACCATCGCCGAGGGCCGCAAGAACGTGACCGAGCTCGGGCTCGACAAGCCGGTGCAGGACGTCGAGGCGGCGATCGAGGAGCTGAAGCGGCGCGGCGCCAAGAAGGTGGCGGTCACCGGCTACTGCTGGGGCGGCACCATCGCCTGGCTGGCGGCGACCCGGCTCCAGCCCGACGCCGTGTCGGCCTACTACGGCGGCGGAATCCACGGGCTGAAGAGCGAGAAGGCCAAGGTGCCGACGCAGATGCATTTCGGCGACAAGGACATGCACATCCCGATGACCCATGTGAACGAGCTGCGGAAGCTCCATCCCGACGTGCACATCTTCGACTACCCGGCCGATCACGGCTTCCATTGCGACGAGCGCGGCAGCTACGACGCCGCGGCCTCCAAGCAGGCCATGGCGCGCACGCTGGAGTTCTTCGGCAAGCACGTTGGCTAGGCGACCGACAAAGAAGAGCTTCACACCCGAGGCGCGCGGACCCCTGAACGGGGTCCGCGTCATCGACCTGTCGCGCCTGGTGGCGGGCAACGTGCTCACGCTGCAGCTCGCCGATTTCGGCGCCGAGGTGATCAAGATCGAGCCGCCCGAGGGCGACACGCTGCGCTCGTGGCGGGTCAAGGGCATCGAGACGGCGTGGAAGGTCAACAGCCGCAACAAGAAGAGCGTGGCGCTCGACCTGCGCTCGGATGCCGGCCGCGCCATCGTGCGCGAGCTCGCCAGGTCGGCGCAGATCCTGGTCGAGAGCTTCCGGCCCGGCGTGCTCGAGGACATGCAGCTGGCGCCGGCCGAGCTGCACAAGATCAACCCCAAGCTGATCATCGTGCGCATCTCGGGCTGGGGCCAGGACGGCCGCTATCGCCACAAGCCGGGTTTCGGCACCCTGATCGAGGGCTACTCGGGCTTCGCCTCGATGAACGGCTTCGCCGACCGCGAGCCGGTGCTGCCGCCGATGTATCTCGCCGACGCCATCGCGGCGCTCTACGGCTACGGTGCGGTGATGGTGGCGCTGCGCGAGGTCGAGATGAACGGCGGCAAGGGCCAGGTCATGGACCTGCCGCTGTTCGATCCGCTGTTCTCGGTGCTGGGTCCGCAGGCCGCCAACCACAAGCTCACCGGCGAGGTGAAGGAGCGCACGGGCAGCCGCTCGACCAATGCCGCGCCGCGCAACGTCTACCAGACCAAGGATGGGCACTGGGTCTGCCTCTCGGCCTCGACACAGGGCATGGCCGAGCGCGTGCTGACCAAGATCGGCCGGCCGGAGCTGGTGAAGGACCCCAAGTTCGCGACCAACATCGACCGCGTCAGGAACGGCCTCGAGCTCGATTCGATCATCGGCGGCTTCATCGCCCAGCGCGATCTCGCGGCCAACCTCAAGTTCTTCGACGAGGCCGGCGTCACCATCGGTCCGGTCTACGACATCTCGCAGATCGTGCAGGACGACTACGTGCTGGAGCGCGAGGCGCTGATCGAGGTTCCCGACGAGGAGATGGGCGAGCTGCCGACGCATCCCGTGGTGCCGCGCATGTCGGGCACGCCCGGCGCGCTGCGCCATGCCGCGCCCAGGATCGGCGAGCACAACGAGGCGCTGCTGAAGCCGCTGCTGGGCGACGTCGAGTACGACAAGCTCTGCCAGTCCGGCATCATCTCCAAGGGCAAGAAGAAGTGAACCGCCCGGCTCCGCCCGTCTGGCGATCGATCCTCTACGTGCCGGGGAACGTGCCGAAATTCATCGACAAGGCGCACGAGCGCGGCGCGGACTGCGTCCTGATCGACCTCGAGGACAGCGTGACCATGGCGGAGAAGCCCACGGCGCGCGCCATGCTGCCGGAAACGATGAAGAAGGTGGTGCGGGGCGGCGCCGACGTCGCCGTGCGCATCAACCGGCCGATGCGGCTCGCCATGCCCGACATCGAGGCGGCGGTGCGGCCGGGTCTCAGCGCGCTGTTCATCACCAAGACCGAGGGCGTGCAGCATCTCAGGCTGCTCGACGAGGCGGTGAGCGAGCTCGAGCGCGAGCGCGGCATGCCGGTCGGCGGCGTGGGGAATGCCCC
>JAEWIV010000164.1 GCA_023386865.1 Pseudomonadota bacterium | reverse complement strand
CGAACACGATGGTCGCGAAGACGCTCTTCCGGATGGGCATTCCGGTCAGCCCGAAGAACATCTTCCCCTCGAACATCCAGGGCCTGCCGACCTGGTACGAGGTTCGCGTCACCGAGAAGGGCTATCTCGGCCGGCGCGGCGGCGTCGACATGATGGTCGCCATGAACCCGCAGACCTGGGCGGAGGACGTCAAGGAGATCGAGCCGGGCGGCTATCTGTTCTACGACAGCACCAAGCCGATGCCGTCCTCGGCGTTCCGCGAGGACATCAACATCGTCGGCGTGCCGCTCACGGCCATCACCAACGCGACCTACACCGACGCCCGCCAGCGCCAGCTGTTCAAGAACATCATCTATGTCGGCGCGCTGTCGATCCTGCTCGACATCGATCCCGAGGAGATCAAGAAGCTGTTCTCCGAGCAGTTCAAGGGCAAGGAGAAGCTCCTGGACTCCAACGTCAAGGCGCTGAACCTCGGCCGCGACTGGGCCACCCAGCACCTCGACCCCAGCCTGGTGAAGCTCAAGGTCAAGCGCGCCAACAACGTCGGCAACCGCATCTTCGTCGAAGGCAACAACGCCGCGGCCTTGGGCGCGGTCTATGGCGGCGCCACGGTATGCGCCTGGTATCCCATCACGCCGTCCTCTTCGCTGGCCGAGGCTTTCCAGGCGCACTGCAAGCGGCTGCGCCACGACAAGGAGACGGGCAAGGCCAAGTACGCCATCGTGCAGGCCGAGGACGAGCTCGCCTCGATTGGCATCGTGATCGGCGCGGGCTGGAACGGCTCGCGCGCCTTCACCAGCACGTCCGGCCCGGGCATCTCGCTGATGACGGAATTCATCGGGCTGGCCTCGTTCGCCGAGGTGCCGGCGGTGATCGTGAACGTGCAGCGCGGCGGGCCGTCGACCGGCATGCCGACGCGGACCCAGCAGTCCGACCTGCTCAGCTGCGCATACGCCTCCAACGGCGACACCAAGCACGTGCTGCTGTTCCCCGAGGATCCCAGGGAGTGCTTCGACTTCACCGCCGACGCGCTCGACCTCGCCGACCGGCTGCAGACCCCGGTGTTCGTCATGACCGATCTCGACATCGGCATGAACCACCGGCTGTGCGCGCCCTTCCACTGGGACGACAAGCGCGCCTATGACCGCGGCAAGGTCATGACGGCGGCCGACCTCGACGCCGGCAAGACCTTCGGCCGCTATCTCGACGTCGACGGCGACGGCATCCCGTTCCGTACCTACCCGGGCACGCACCCGACCAAGGGTTCGTACTTCACGCGCGGCACGACCAAGGACGAGTTCGCGCGCTACTCCGAGGAAGGCGCCGTCTATGTGCGCAACATGGAGCGGCTGCAGAAGAAGTTCCACACGGCGGCCAGGATTGCGCCGCAGCCGCTGCGCTACTCCTCGCCCAAGGCGACGCGCTTCGGCGTGATCTACTTCGGCTCGACCAGCCCGGCCATGGCCGAGGCGCTCGACCACCTCGAGGAGGCCGGCAACCACGTCAACGCGCTGCGCGTGCGGGCCTTCCCGTTCGCCCAGGCGGTCGAGGATTTCATCCACGAGCACGACAAGGTGTTCGTGGTCGAGCAGAACCGCGACGGCCAGCTGCGGTCCATGATCATGAACGAGTTCACGCTCGATGCGCGCAAGCTCGTTCCCGTGCTGCACTACGATGGCACGCCCATCACCGCGCGCTTCATCGCGGCCGACATCGCAAAGAAGCTCGCCCAGCTCAAAGTCGTTCCGTTCGAGAAGGCGGCATCATGACGTATATCGCCAAGCCCAAGCTGCACCATCCGTCGCTGGTCAAGAACAAGGCCGGCTATACCCGTCGCGACTACGAGGGCGCGGTCTCCACCTTGTGCGCCGGCTGCGGGCACGATTCGATCAGCGCCGCCATCATCCAGGCCTGCTACGAGCTCGATATCCTGCCGCATCAGGTGGCCAAGCTCTCGGGCATCGGCTGCTCGTCCAAGGCGCCGACCTACTTCGTCGGCGCCAGCCACGGCTTCAACACCGTGCACGGCCGCATGCCGTCGGTGATGACCGGGGCGAACCTCGCGAACCGCGGTCTGATCTACATGGGCGTGTCGGGTGACGGTGACTCGGCGTCGATCGGCCTCGGCCAGTTCGCCCACATCATGCGCCGTGGCGTGAACATGACCTACATCGTCATGAACAACGGCGTCTACGGCCTGACCAAGGGCCAGTTCTCGGCCACCGCGGACAAGGGCTCGGTGAGCAAGAAGGGCGTCGCCAACTCCGACGAATCGATCGACCTCGTGTCGCTGGCCATCCTGATGGGCGCCACCTTCGTCGGCCGCTCCTTCTCGGGCGACAAGCACCAACTGGTGCCGCTGATCAAGGCCGCGATGTCGCACAACGGCGCCGCCTTCCTCGACGTCATCAGCCCCTGCGTCGCCTTCAACAACCACGCGGGCTCGACCAAGAGCTACGACTATGTGCGCGAGCACAACGAGGCACTGAACCGCATCGACTTCATCGAGGGCCGCGAGGAGATCACCACCCAATACGCTCCCGGCACCATGCGGGCGGTGCAGCAGCACGACGGCTCGTGGCTGCGCCTGCGCAAGCTCGGCGAGGAGTACGATCCGTCCGACAAGGTCGCCGCCATGAAGCGCGTTCAGGAGGGCCTGGCCGCCGGCGAGGTCGTGACCGGCCTGCTCTACGTCGACCCGACTCCGAAGGACCTGCACCACCACCTGAATACCGTCGACGCGCCGCTCAACACGCTGAACACCCCCGACCTCTGCCCGGGCTCGGCGGCGCTCGACAGGATCAACGCCAGCCTGCGCTGAGTTATCCTGGCCTGTAGCGCCGCATCACCTCCTGCAGGAGGTCGAGCGGCAGTGCGTGGATGGTGCGGCCATCCCTGCCGGACATGGTTTCGGCCATGCACATTGCGTTCAGGATCGCCTCTTCGGTCGCCTCGGCCGCGGCTCGAAAGAGGCTCGTCATCGCGTCGGGCGCGATCATCTTCACGGTGCTGATCCTGTCGTTCTGGCCGACGTGATTGCCCGTCGAGAAGGCGATGAAGATGTCGCCGCTGCTGTTGGCGCCGATGCCGCCGACCCAGGAAAGCCCTGTCGTGGCCCGGCGGGCAAGCCTCTGGCATTGAATCGGGATGAGAGGCGCATCCGTCGCCAGGACGACGATGATGGACCCTTCCGTCGTCGCTGGCGGGGCTGCGCTCCCGCCGGAGCGATGGGCCGGCACGACGTCCGGCCCGATCTCGCGGCCGACCGGCACGCCATCGACGCGCAACAGGTCACGCGCGCCGTAGTTCGCCTGCACCAGCGCGCCGACCGTATAACGCTCACCGTTCTCGACGACGACACGCGACGCCGTGCCGGTCCCGCCCTTGAACTCGTGGCAGATCATGCCGGTGCCGCCGCCGACATTGCCTTCGGCGATGGCACAGCCGCCGACCGCGCTGTCGAAGGCTGCAAAGGCGTGCTCCTGCGTCAGGGTGAAAGCCTGGATGTCGCTCAGCCAGCCATCGTACGTCTCGGCGACGACAGGCAGATGAAAGGCTTGCGAAGCGCCGTCGCGAACCGCGATGGCGGTGATGGCGTCGCGGACGATACCGACCTGGTAGGTGTTGGTGATGCCGATCGGCGCACCGAGCAGGCCCTGCTCGGCGAGCCACGGGAGGCCGGTCATCTCTCCATTGCCGTTGAACGAGAACGTGCCTGCGAAGACGTAGTCGGTCCATATTTCCGGTCCGCGCGGCCAGATGGCCGTGACGCCCGTCCGGGCAATCCGCGGACTGTCCTGGATGACGGTCGAGTAGCCCACCTTGACGCCCGGCACGTCGGTGATGGCGTTGAACGGGCCGGGCGGCAGGGTTCCGACCTCGAGGCCGAGGTCGCGCAGGCGTGCACGGGGCATTGCTTCGCTCGTGGGTTGGTGACGGATGAAATGTCCGATGGTGAGTTACCAGCGCCTGCTAAGCTTGCCTATGGACAACTGGTCATCGGGCTTTCGCATCGACGAGGCCTTCCATCCTTGGGGTACGCTTTTTGAGGTTGTCGCACCGGGGCGCGTGCACTCGGGCCATGCCAGCGCGAAGCTCCCCTCCCGGTCGGCCTACGGCTTCGCGACGGTCTACGTCGAGCCGGCAGCCGCGCGGCCCGATCGCCCGGTGACCACCGTCACCTACGAGCTCGCCGACACCGGCACCGCCCCGCGCTACCTGTTCGCCGAGCTGGTGAAGCGCCTCGGCCAGCCCGACGAGGTCACCCGCGACGACAGCCCGGACGCCGCCAACGAGAACACCGTCGTGCTGCATGCCAGCTGGACGCGGGACGAGGCGAGGATCGGCATCTCGCTCTATGGTGCGCGCCGACCATCGGCATTCGGCGATGCGTTGGGTGCCCTGTACGTCTCGTGGGCCGCGCAAGACGTTGCCGCCGCGCCGTTCCTTCCTGCCTGGATCGCGGCCAACGATGCAGCCGTCGCGGCGGCAGAGGGCGCGAGACTGAAGGTCTTCTCGGTGCGCTATGACATCTATCACGACGACTACCCGCCGCCGTCGCCGGCCGAGCTCGCGTTGCAGTCGCCGCACGTCCTGCTCACGCCCCCTGCCGTGGCCCGCCGCCTCGGCAAGACGACCTTCGCCCTGTGGGCCGACGCCGGCAAGTCGCGCTGGTACCTCTCGACCGCCCGCACCACCGTGCTGCTGGGTGGTGAGGAGACATCGAGGCTGCATTTCTACGACATCGCACCGGCCCGCAGCAGCGGCTTCACGGAGATCGGCATGGCATCCTGGTCAGTGCGCGATGCCCACGGCTCGAGCTCGATGAAGGACGCCCTCGCAGCGCTCGAGGCGCTGCCTGGCCTCGAGATCGACCGCCAGGCAGGCCATGACGCCTGAGCCGTCAGGTCGATGTAAGGGACGCGCCTTATGCCCTTTGCATGTCTCGTTTCACGACCAAGGACTTCCTGGCCGGGTTGATGTTCCTGGCCTTCGGCATTGCGGCGCTCTATTTCGGGCGCCATCTCGCGGTGGGCACGGCGGTGCGCATGGGGCCGGGCTTCGTGCCGCGTGCACTTTCCTACATCCTCCTCGGGCTGGGCGGCATCATCTGCGTTTTGGCGCTGGTGAGCGGCAGCGAGCCGGTCGAGGCCCCCAAGTGGAAGCCGATCACGCTGGTCACTGTCGGCATCGTGGTCTTCGCGCTGCTGTTCGAGCGCGCCGGCATGCTGCCTGCCCTGATCGCTCTGGTCGGCATTTCCTCGCTCGCCAGCGAGGAGTTCAAGATCATGGAAGTGCTCGGCAACATGGTGGTGCTGACCATCCTGTGCATCATCGTCTTCAAGCTCGGCCTCGGGATGAACATCTCGGTCATTCTCGGGCTCTGGTGAGCGCGGAGACGCCGGCAAGCCTGCGGCCGCCGATGATGTGGACATGGAAATGGAACACCACCTGGTGTCCGTCGTCTCCATGGTTGGCGACAAGGCGGTAACCCGGCTCGTCGAGGCCAAGCTTGCTCGCCGTGCGGCCGACGGCCCGCCAGAACCCCACGATCAGATCGGCGGGCGCCGAGGCCGCGAAATCCGCCGCCGACACGTACTCGCCCTTCGGCACCGCCAGCACATGCACGGGAGCCGCCGGCCGGTTGTTCTCGAAAGCGAGGGCGAACTCGTCCTCGTAGACCTTCGTGCACGGCGCCTCGCCTCTCAGTATGCGGGCGAAGACGTTGTTGCGGTCGTAGACGCGCATCGTCAGATATGCAGCGCCTCGCCCAGCGCCCTGAGGCTCGCCTCGTGGAAAGCCTCGCCCAGGGTCGGATGGGCGTGGATGGTGCCGCCGATATCCTCCAGCCGCGCGCCCATCTCCAGCGCGAGCGCGAAAGCGCCGGCCAGCTCCGATACGCCGGCGCCGACCGCGGCGACACCCAGCACCAGGTGGTTGTCGGCGCGCGCAACGACCCGGACGAAACCGTCTTCCGCCGCCATGGACAGGGCGCGGCCGTTGGCCTGGAAGGGAAACTGAGCGGTCGTCACTTCCCGGCCGGCCTTGCGCGCCTCCTCCGGCGACAGCCCGACAGTGACGATCTCGGGATCGGTGAAGCACACCGCCGGGATCACCCCGCCGTCGAACACGCGGCGATGTCCGGCGATGATCTCGGCGACCACCACGCCCTGCGCCATGGCACGGTGCGCCAGCATCGGCTCGCCTGTCAGGTCACCCACCGCCCAGACGTTGCGCATCGAGGTCGCGCAGCGCTCATCGATCTGCACGAACCGGCCGTTCATGGCGAGGTCGAGCCGATCCAGCCCGAAACCGTCCAGCCGGGCACGCCGCCCGGTGGCGACGAGGATCTTGTCGGCAGGGATGCTGCGCCCGCCCTCCAGCGCCAGCCCATCGCCGGCCAGGCCGGCGGCGCGCGCGCCCGTCAACACCTCCACGCCCAGGGCCTTCAGCCGGCGCGCCACCGGGCGCACCAGCTCGGCGTCGTAGACCGGCAGGATGCGGTCAAGCGCCTCGATCACCGTGACTTTCGTCCCGAGCTTGGCATAGGCCATGCCGAGCTCGAGTCCGATATAGCCAGCGCCGACGACCGCGAGCCTGCCGGGAACATCGGGGAGCGACAGCGCCTCGGTCGAGGAGATGACGTTGCCTCCGAACGGCAGGTTGGCTAGCGCCGTCGCCTCCGAACCCGTGGCCAGGACGACATGCTCGGCGCGCACCACCTGTGGGCCGGTGTCGGTCTCGATGCGGCAGGACTTGCCGTCGACCATCTCGGCGTGGCCCTGCAGCATCTTCACCCGATGGCGCTTCAGGAGCGCGCCGACGCCGCTGGTCAGGCGGCCGACCACGCCGTCCTTCCACTCGATGGTGCTGGCAAAGTCGACGGTCGGTCGCTCGACCTTGATGCCGAGCGGCGCGGTGTGCGACTGCTCGACGGCGCGATGAAAGAGATCGGCCGCATGGATCAGCGCCTTGGACGGAATGCAGCCGACGTTCAGGCAGGTGCCGCCCAGCCCGCCATTCGGGCCGCCCTGCTCGACCAGCACGGTGTCCAGGCCGAGCTGGCCGGCGCGGATCGCTGTGACATAGCCGCCGGGCCCGCCGCCCACGACCAGCACCTTGGCATTGATGTCGGCCATCTCACGCCTCTATGAAGATCGTCGCCGGCGCCTCGAGCAGCCCTTTGATGCGCTGCACGAACCGGGCGGCGTTGTAACCGTCGATCACGCGGTGATCGAACGACGAAGAGAGATTCATCATGGTGCGCGGCACGAACTCCGCGCCCTGCCACACAGGCCGCACGACCTGCCGGTTGACGCCGATGATCGCCACCTCCGGCCGATTGAGCACGGGCGTGGTGACGATGCCGCCGAGCGGCCCCAGGCTGGTGATGGTGATGGTCGACCCGGAAAGCTCGGCGCGGCTCGCCTGCCCGTTGCGCGCCGCCTCGGCGAGCCGACGCACCTCGGCGGCGCAGTCCCACAAGCCGCGCGCCTCGCAGTGACGCGCCACCGGCACCATCAGGCCCGACGGCGTCTGCGTCGCGATGCCGATGTGGACGCCGGCATGGCGCTCGATGGTCTCGGCCTCGTCGTCGTAGAGCGCGTTCATCTCGGGGAAGTCCGCGATCGCCCTCACCAGCGCCTGCATCAGGAACGGCATCAAGGTGAGCCGCGGCCGGTCCGGGTGCTCGGTGTTGAGCTTGGCCCGCAGCTCCTCCAGTGCCGTGACGTCGACTTCCTCGACGTAGGCGAAGTGAGCGGCACGCCGCGTCGACTCGGCCATTTTCTGGGCGATGCGCCGGCGCAAGCCGACGACCTTGACCGTCTCGACCTCGGTGCGGGCGACGCGGCGGCCGGCGGCGGGCGCCGCCTGTGGCCCGGCGCGCAGGAAGGCATCGAGATCGTCGTGGGAGATGCGGCCGGCGGGGCCGCTGCCGCGCACCTGGCGCAGGTC
>JAEWIV010000110.1 GCA_023386865.1 Pseudomonadota bacterium | reverse complement strand
CATCGAGGACCTGGCGGGCTTCCTGGACAACGCATCCGCCGAGTTCCCGGCGGTGCGGCTGCACGGCGGGATGTCGGTCATCGAGGCGCTGCCGGAGAAGCCGGTCGATCTTCGGCCGCTCGGTCCGGCCGACCTCTGCTACATACAGTTCTCCTCGGGCAGCACGCGCCATCCGCACGGCGTGCAGATCACCCAGGCCGCGCTGATGGCCAACCTCGCCGGCATCACCGGGCCGGCCGGCCTGGAGGTCGTGCCGGGCGATCGCGCCGCGAGCTGGCTGCCGCTCTATCACGACATGGGCCTGATCGGCTTCCTGATGGCGCCGCTCAGCACGCAGCTCTCGCTCGACTACCTGACGCCGCGCGACTTCGCGCGCCGGCCGATGCAGTGGCTGAACCTGATCTCGCGCAATCGCGGCACCATCGCCTACAGCCCGAGCTTCGGTTACGACCTCGCCACGCGTCGCGCCGCCAGCCAGGTGCCGGAGGATCTCGATCTCACGTGCTGGCGTCACGCCGGCATCGGCGGCGACATGATCCGGCCCGACGTCCTCGAACGCTTCGCCGCGACCTTCGAGAAGGCGGGCTTCGACGCCAAGGCCTTCATCCCGAGCTACGGCATGGCCGAGGTGTGCCTGGCCATCACCTTCAGCCCGCACGGCACCGGCGTGCGCACCGATGCGATGCCGACCGACGACGGCCGCCGCACGCGCCGCTTCGTGCTGTGCGGCAGGGTGCTGCCCGGCCATCGCCTGGAAGTGCGCGACGAGTCCGGCAAGGTCCTGGCGGACCGCGCGGTCGGCCGCATCTTCATCGCCGGCCCCAGCGTCATGCCGGGCTATTTCGGCGAGCCCGAGGCCACGCGCGAGGTGCTGACGGACGGTTGGCTCGACACCGGCGACCTCGGCTACACGCTGGGCGGCGAGGTCGTCGTCACCGGCCGCGCCAAGGACCTGATCATCGTCAACGGCCGCAACATCTGGCCGCAGGACATCGAATGGGCGATCGAGACGCGCCGCATCGTCAAGAACGGCGATTCGGTGGCGTTCTCGGTCGACGGCATCGAGGGCGAGCGCGTGGTCGTGGCGGTGCTGGCGCGCGTGTCCGGCGAGGAGGGTCGCAAGACGCTGTCCAGCGACGTGGCCCAGGCGGTGCGCGAGGCGATCGCCGTCGACTGCGAGGTCGTGCTGGTGGCGCCGGCCATGGGCCTGCCGACGACCTCGTCGGGCAAGCTGTCGCGCTCGCGCGCCAAGGCCAACTACCTGGCCGGCCTCTATGCTCCGAAGACGGCCGCGGCCTAGCCGTTCCCGTCGTCGCATGACAGGGCCATGAAGCTGGTCGCGGTCACCGGCGTCACCGGCTTCGTCGGTCCCCATCTCGTCGCCGCGCTGGCGCGTCGCGGATTCAGGCTCCGCCTGCTGGTCCGGCGCTGGTCGCCCCTGCCCTCGCTCGAGGGCGTCGCCGCCGACATGGTGCTGGGCGATCTGTTGGACGAGGCCGCGCTGAAACGCCTGGTCCAGGGTGCCGACGCCGTCGTCCATGCCGCGGGCCTGATCAAGGCGCGCCGGTCGTCCGACTTCTTCACCGTGAACCGCGACGGCACGGCGCTGCTGTCGGCCCTGGCGCCCGACGCCCGATTCCTTCTTCTATCGTCGCTGGCGGCGCGCGAGCCGCGGCTCTCGCCCTATGCCGCCAGCAAGCGCGCGGCCGAGGCGGTGGTCGCCGGCCGGTCGGGGCCTTGGTTCACGGTGCGTGCACCGGCGGTCTACGGACCCGGCGACCGCGAGACCCTGGCCTATTTCAAGGCGGGCGCCCGCGGCCTCGCGCCGAGGCCAGCGGTGGCGGGCGCGCGGCTGTCGCTGATCCACGTCGCCGACCTCGCCGAGGCGCTGGCGCTCGCCCTCGACCAGCCGCCGCCGGCTTCGACCTACGAAATCGACGACGGCAGGGAGGGCGGCTATTCCTATCGCGACATGGCCGACGCCGCCGGGCGCGCGCTCGGCCGCAAGCCGTGGTCGATCCCCGTGCCGCGGGCGGTCATGGCCGCGATCGCCCGCCTGAACCTGATCGGCCACGCGCTGGGCGGTTCCGTGCAAATCCTCACCCCCGGCAAGGTCGGCGAGATCTTTCATGCCGACTGGGCGGCCCACGACCGCCGGCTTGCCGCCGGGCTGGGCTGGCAGCCGCGGTTCGATCTGGCCACCGGCTTCCGCGAGACGATCTTGTGGTACCGCGGGCAGGGATGGCTCTAAAGGTTGTGAAACATGGCGTAACAAATTGTCATTTCACAAGGAATCGCCCTTCCGGCATCTCATGCGTTGTCTTTCCCCGAGACTTTTGGAGCCGCTTTTGCGCACTGCCCACGAATTGACCGTCGAAAACGACGGCATCGCCGATACCCTCACCCTGACGCGCGGCGTTTCGCGCGCCGAGGTGATCCGGGAGATCTGCGGCCATCTCGACCCCTATCGGACCGGCGAGAAGCCGATCACCGGCGACACCGTCATCGCCAAGGACCTCACCATCGATTCGCTGGCGATCATGGACATGGTCATGGAACTCGAGGATCGCTTCGACGTCTCGATCCCGATGAGCGTCATCGCCGAGATCCATACCGTCGACCAGCTCGCCGACACGATCCGGGACCTGCGGGCCCGCTCGTAGGTTCCAGGGCGTAATCTCAAACGACAGGGAGGCCTGGGCATCATGGGCCTTTTCGACCGCCACGCCGGCCTGCTCGAGGCGTATCGTGACGTCCGCACGACCGGCTACGACCCGTTCCAGATCCGCATGGAGCGGGTGCTGTCGCCCACCAAGGCGATCATCAACGGCCGCGAGACCTTGCTGGTCGGCACCAACAACTACTTCGGCCTGACCTTCGATCCCTCCTGCATGGAGGCCGCCATCGAGGCGATCCGCGCCGAGGGCACCGGCACCACCGGCTCGCGCATCGCCAACGGCAGCTACTCCGAGCACGTGGCGCTCGAGAAGGAGATCGCCGAGTTCTACGGCAAGAAGCACTGCATGGTGTTCACGACGGGCTACCAGGCCAATCTCGGCGTGATCTCGACCCTGGCCGGGCCCGACGACTTCCTGCTGATCGACGCCGACAGCCACGCCTCGATCTACGACGCCTGCAAGATGACCCAGGCCGAGGTGGTGCGCTTCAAGCACAACGACCCGGCAAGCCTCGAAGCCCGCCTGCGCCGCCTCAAGGACGGCAAGGCGGGAGACAAGCCCGGCAACCGCATCGTCGTGCTGGAAGGCATCTACTCCATGCTGGGCGACAGCGCCCCGCTGCGCGAATTCGTCGACGTCTGCAAGAAATACGGCGCCTACGTGCTGGTCGACGAGGCGCATTCGCTGGGCGCGCTGGGCGAGCATGGTCGCGGCCTCTGCGAGAAGGCGGGCGTGCTCGACGACTGTCATTTCATCGTCGGCACCTTCTCCAAGACCTTGGGCGCGATCGGCGGCTACTGCGTCTCCGACGATCCCGATTTCGACATCCTGCGCGTCACCGTGCGGTCGTACATGTTCACCGCCTCGCTGCCGCCCTCGATCGTGGCCTCGGTGCGCCAGGCGCTGCGCGTGGTCAAGGCCAGGCCCGAGCTGCGCACCCAGCTCTGGAACAACGTCGCCACCCTCTATGACGGGCTGAAGGCGCAGGGCTTCACCCTGGGGCCGGAGCATGGCCCCGTCGTCGGCGTTCATCTGCCCGACCGCATGACCGCCATCGGCTTCTGGCGCGCGATGCTGGATGCCGGCATCTATGTGAATGTCGCCGTGCCGCCGGCCACGCCCAACGGCGTGTCGCTGCTGCGCTGCTCGCTCTGCGCCGTGCACACCAAGGAGCAGCTCGACCACATGGTCGAGGTCATGACCGGCATCGGCCGCCAGTTCGGCGTCCTTCCCGACAAGCAGCTGCGCGCCGCCGGCGCGCGCTGACCGCTACTGCAGCTTGCGGGCGAACAGCCAGGTGGCGAAGCCGAGCGTCGCCGCCGCGATCGCCATCATCGGCCACAGCATCGGCCAGGCGAGCGACCACGACAGGTCCTGCAGGAACACGCCGCGCGACAGGGCGATCATGTAGCGGATCGGGTTGAGGTAGGTCAGCGCCTGGCACCATTGCGGCATGTTGGCGATCGGCGTGGTGAAGCCCGACAGGACGGTGAAGGGCGACAGCAGCAGGAACACGCCCAGGATCGCCTGCTGCTGGGTCTTGGCGATCGAGGAGATCACCAGGCCGATGCCGATGGCCGACAGCACGAACAGCACGATGCCCGCGTCGAACAGCAGGATGTCGCCGACGAACGGCACGCCGTAGGCGAGCACGGCGATGGCGGCGATGGCGTTGGCCTCGACGAAGCCCACGCACAGCGCCGGCACCGTCTTGCCGATCAGGATCTCCATCGGCCTGAGCGGCGTCACCAGGAGCTGGTCGAAGGTGCCGAGCTCGCGCTCGCGGGCGACCGACAGGGCGGTGATCAGCAGCGTGGCGACCATGGTCAGCAGCACCGTGAGGCCGGGCAGGATGAACCAGCGGCTCTCGAAGTTGGGGTTGAACCAGGCGCGGGCCTGGATCTCCAGCCCGGCGCCGAGGGCGCCCGCCGGCACGCGCTCCAGGTTGAAGCGCTCGACGATGGCGGCGGCATAGTTCTGGATGATCAGCGCGCTGTTGGAGCGCCGGCCGTCGAGCAGCAGCTGGAGGCGCGCCGGCCGGCCGGCGGCGATGTCGGCGGAGAAGCCCTGGCCGACATGCAGCACCCCCTTGACCCGCTGGGCGGCGATGTCGTCGGCGACGGCGCGCGGATTGTCGTAGACGGCGGCGATGCGGAAGGTGCCGGAGCCGGTGAAGCGGCTCACCAGCTCCCGCGCCGGGCCGGCGCGGTCCTCCTGCCAGATGCCGAGCGCCACGTCGCGCACCTCGAAGGTGGCGGCGTTGGCGAACAGCACGAGCTGGATGATCGGCGGGACCAGCAGCACGAAGCGGCTCTTGCGGTCCTTCCACAGCGTCAGGAACTCCTTGACGATCAGCGAGCGGATGCGGCGCCACATGGCGGCTACTCCAGGCTGCGCCGCGTGCGCGCGATCGCCACCGCCAGGAACAGGGCGGCGAAGCCCAGCAGGGCCAGCAGGTCGGGCAACAGGATCGGCCAGACGGTGCCGGCCAGGAACAGCGTCTGCAGGCTCGACACGAAGTAGCGGGCGGCGAACACCGTCGTCACCGCCTGCAGCCAGGGCGGCATGCTGGCGATGTCGAACATCATGCCCGACAGGATCAGCGCCGGCATGAAGGTGATCAGGAAGGCGAGCTGGGCGGCCACGAACTGGCTGCGCGCCACGGTCGAGATCACCAGCCCCATGGCCAGCGACACCACGAGGAAGACCGAGGACAGCGCGAGCAGCACCAGGAACGAGCCGCGGAACGGCACCTCGAAGACGAAGATGCCGAGCCCGACCGAGACGGCGAGGCCGCCCAGCCCCAGCACGAAGTAGGCGCAGAGCTTGCCCATGATGATCTCCGGCATGCTGGCCGGCGAGACCATGATCGCCTCCATGGTGCCGCGCTCCCACTCGCGCGCGACCACCAGGGCGGTCAGCAGGGCGCCGATCATGGTCATGACCATGGCGATCAGGCCGGGCACGATGAAGTTGGCGCTGCGGATCTCCGGATTGAACCAGTAGCGGTGCTCGATCGTCACTGGAGGCGCGCCCTTCTGGCCGCGATGGCGCCGGTAGGCCGATGCCCAGTTCTCGATGGTGCCGAGCGCATAGCCGATCACGATGCGCGCATTGTTGGCGTCGACGCCGTTGACGAAGATGCCGATCGCGGCCGGTTGCAGCGGGTCGGCCACCTTGCGCGAGAAGTCGCCGCGCAGCACGGCGTAGCCCGCGATCTCGCCCCGCATCAGCGCCGCCTCGGCCTGCCGGGCATCGACGAACCGGGTCGGCCTGAAGTACTGCGTGGTCGAGAAGCTGTGGTAGAGGCCCGCCGATTCGACGCTGGGATTCTCGTCGACCAGGCCGAAGCGCACGTCGCGCGCGTCGAGCGAGATGCCGTAGCCGATCAGCAGCAGCAGCACGACCGGCATCACCAGCGCGATGGCGATCGAGGACGGATCGCGCACGATCTGCACGAACTCCTTGCGCAGCAGGCCGCGGAAGCGCAGGCCGGGAAGGCGCAGGCCGGTCATGGCCCGCCCGCCCGCGTCGCCTCGTCGTGCGTCCGGATGAGGGCGACGAACGCATCCTCGAGCGTCGGCTCGGCGAGCTCCGTTCCGGCGAAGCGGCGCTTCAGCTCGTCGGGGCGGCCGGTCGCGATCAGCTTGCCGGCATAGACGATGCCCAGGCGGTCGCAGTATTCCGCCTCGTCCATGAAATGCGACGTCACGAGGATGGTCACGCCGCGGTCGGCGAGGGCGCCGATCCGGCCCCAGAAGGCGCGCCGCATCAGCGGATCGACGCCCGACGTCGGCTCGTCGAGGAACAGCACGCGCGGCTCGTGCAGCAGTGCGCAGGCCAGCGCCAGCCGCTGCTTGAAGCCGAGCGGCAGGCTGCCGGCTTCGGCGTCGACGACGGACAGCAGCTCGAAGCTGGTCAGCGCCCATTCGATGCGTTGTGCACGGTGGGCTCCGGAGAGTCCGTAGACGCCGCTGAAGAAGTCGAGATTGTCGCGCACCGAAAGGGTGGGATAGAGCGAGAAGCGCTGGGACATGTAGCCGATGCGCTCGCGCGCGGCGGCGCGGGCGCGGCCGAGATCGAGGCCGGCGACGCGCGCGCTGCCGTGGGTCGGCGCCAGGAGGCCGCACAGCATGCGGAACGTCGTCGACTTGCCCGCGCCGTTGGGTCCGAGCAGGCCGAAGATCTCGCCCGGCGCCACGCTGAAGCTCACATGATCGACCGCGCGGAAGCGGCCGAAGTCGCAGGTCAGGTCCTGCGCCACGATGGTCGCGCCGTCGGCCGCCGCCAGCCGACCCTCGGCG
>JAEWIV010000101.1 GCA_023386865.1 Pseudomonadota bacterium | reverse complement strand
CCCCAGAACCCCGCCAGAACCGCCCGCACCCGGGCCGAGATCCTCGACCACGCCGGCCGCCTGTTCCGCCTGCGCGGCTATGCCGGCGCCAACATCGACGACGTCATGCTGGCGGCCGGACTGACGCGCGGTGCGTTCTATGCGCACTTCAAGTCGAAGGACGACCTGTTCACCGAGGCGGTCATCGCGGGCACCGGCCTGCGCGCGCGGCTGCGCGGCGCGGAGCCGGCTGCGGTGCTGAAGGCCTATCTCGACAAGGCCGAGCTCGTCGCCAGTGCGCCGACGTGCGTGCTCGCCGCCCTCGCCTCCGACGTTGCCCGCGCGCCCCTGCCTGCCAGGCTCGCCTATGCCAACCTGCTCCACGCCGTGATCGGCGAACTGGCCGGCGCGAAGAGGCGCAAGCTCGCTGCCGACGCCACGGCCGCGGCGATCCTGGCGGTCGGTGCGGTCGCGCTGGCCCGTGCGTCGGGCGACACGCGCTTGAGCGACTGGCTGGTCCGGTGCGCGCATCGGGCCGTCGTCTCCCTGCTCAGGCCGCGAGCTTTGCCAGGGAGGAAACGATCGAGGTCACGCCGGAAAGCCGCTGGCGCTCGTCGTTCCAGGCGCGCTGCACGATCACGCGGTGGTCGGGCCGCAGCCGCACCAAAGGCGCGTTCTTCTGCAGCCAGGCGATGAGCTTGTCGGGCTTGGCGAACTTGTTGTCGTGCAGCGACAGCACGACCGCCTTCTCGCCGGCATCGATGCGGTCGACGCCGGCCGCACGGCACAGGACCTTGAGCGCCACCGTGTTCAGCAGGAACTCGGCTTCGGGCGGCATCTTGCCGAAACGATCGACCATCTCGGCGGCGAAGGAATCGATCTCGGCCTGGTTGGCGAGCGCGCCGATCCGCCGGTAGAGGCCCATGCGCACCGAAAGATCGGCGATGTATTCCTCGGGCAGCAGCACCGGGATGCCGAGATTGAGCTGCGGCGACCAGTCGGCCTGCGCCGCCTCCTGCGCGCGCCCGCGCGCCGAGGCCACCGCCTCTTCGAGCAGCTGCTGATAGAGTTCTATGCCGACCTCGCGGATATGGCCGGATTGCTCTTCGCCCAGGAGGTTGCCGGCGCCGCGGATGTCGAGGTCGTGGCTGGCGAGCTGGAAGCCCGCGCCCAGTGTGTCGAGGGTCTGCATGACTTCGAGCCGCTTGGACGCCGCCTCGTTCAGCGCCTTGCCCGGCGGCACGGTGAGGTAGGCGTAGGCCCGCATCTTGCCGCGGCCGATGCGGCCTCTGAGCTGGTAGAGCTGGGCCAGGCCGAACATGTCGGCACGATGGATCACCATGGTGTTGGCGTTCCTGATGTCGAGCCCGCTCTCGACGATGTTGGTCGACAGCAGCACGTCGAACTTGCCGTCGACGAAATCCTGCATGGTGTTCTCGATGGCGGTCGGCGAAAGCTTGCCGTGCGCCATGGCCATGCGGATCTCGGGAACCAGCTCGCGCAGGTTGGCCGCGACCTCGGCCAGGTCCTCGATGCGCGGACAGACATAGAAGCTCTGACCGCCGCGATATTGTTCGCGCAACAGGGCCTCTCGAATCGAGACGCCATCGAACGGCGTCACGAAGGTGCGCACGGCCAGCCGATCGACCGGCGGCGTGGCGATCAGGCTCATGTCGCGCACGCCGGTCAGCGCCAATTGCAGGGTGCGCGGGATCGGCGTCGCGGTCAGCGTCAGCACGTGGACATCGGCGCGCAGCTCCTTCAGGCGTTCCTTGTGGCTGACGCCGAAATGCTGCTCCTCGTCGACGATCAGCAGGCCGAGATCCTTGAACTCGATGCCTTTGGCGAGCAGCGCATGGGTGCCGCAGACGATGTCGACGGTGCCCTCCTTGATCGCCTCCTTCGTGGCCTTGGCCTCCTTGGCCGCGACCAGCCGCGACAGGCGGCCGATGCGCACGGGCAGGCCCTGGAAGCGCTCGCTGAAGGTGCGGTGATGCTGCCGCGCCAGCAAGGTCGTCGGCGCGATGACCGCGACCTGCTTGCCCGACATCGCCGCGACGAAGGCGGCGCGCAACGCCACCTCGGTCTTGCCGAAGCCGACGTCGCCGCAGATCAGCCGGTCCATCGGCTTGCCCGACGACAGGTCGTCGACCACGTCGGCGATCGCCTGCAGCTGGTCGTCGGTCTCGGCGTACGGGAAGCGGGCGCAGAACTCCTCGTAGGCGCCCTCCGGCGGGTTCATGGTCTCGCCGCGGCGGATGGCGCGCTCGGCCGCGATCTTGATCAGCCGGTCGGCCATGTCGGCGATGCGCTGCTTCAGCCGGGCCTTGCGCGACTGCCAGGCGACGCCGCCCAGGCGGTCGAGCGCGGCGCCCTCCTCCGCCGCGCCGTAGCGGCTCAGCACGTCGATGTTCTCGACCGGCACGAAGAGCTTGTCGCCGCCCTCGTAGGTGAGCCGCAGGCAGTCGTGCCGCGCGTTCTGGATCTCCAGCGTGACCAGGCCGTCGTAGCGGCCGACGCCGTGCTCGCGGTGCACCACCAGGTCGCCTTCGCTCAGCGCCGCCGCTTCGGCGATGAAGCGCTCCGACGGCCGGCGCTTCTTGGCCGGACGCGACAGGCGGTCGCCTAGAATGTCCTCTTCGCCGATGATTTCCAGGGCATCGAGCACGAAGCCGTGCTCGACCGGCCACACGGCGATGCCGAGGGCGCCGGGCGGCAGGCCCTGCACCGTCGCGAAGTCGGCGACAGGAACCGGCGTCGTGGCGCCGTGCTCCTGCAGGAGGTGCTGCAGGCGATTGGCCGAGCCTTCGGTATAGCCCGCGACCAGCACGCGCCGGCCGGCCGCGTTAGCCGCCTTCACATGCTCGGCGACGACATCGAACAGGTTGACGCCCTGCGCGGTGCGCGCCCGGGCAAAGCCCTCGTGGCGGCGGCCGGCGAGGTCGAGCGTGTTCTCGGCATCGGGCGCGGCGTCGAAGCTGGTGAACTGGCCGACGGCGTGGCCGTCGAGCAGGCGGTCCCATTCCGAGGGCTTCAGGTAGAGCCGTTCCGGCGGCACCGGCTTGTAATCGGCCGCGCCCGTCATGCCGCCCTTGGCGCCGGTCTTCACGCGCGCGTCGTAGTAGTCGGCGATGAGCTCGTGACGCGCCTCGAAGGCCTCGGCGGTCTGGTGGTCGGCCGTGACCACCGCCTCGGCGCAGTAGTCCAGCAGCGTCTCCAGCCGCTCGTGGAACAGCGGCAGCCAGTGCTCCATGCCGACATGGCGCTGGCCGGCCGACACCGCTTCGTAGAGCGCATCGTCGGTGGCATTGCCGAACAGCTCGCGATAGCCGCCACGGAAGCGCGCGATGCTGTCCTTGGTCAGCAGCACCTCGCTCACCGGCAGCAGCACCACCTCCTCGCGTGTGCCGGTCGAGCGCTGGCTCATGGGATCGAAGGAGCGGATCTCCTCCAGCACGTCACCGAACAGGTCGAGGCGCAGCGGCTCTTGTGTGCCGGGTGGGAAGAGGTCGACCAGGCCGCCGCGCACGGCGAATTCGCCGGGCTCCATCACCGTCTCGGAACGGCCGTAGCCGTTTTCGCCCAAGAACTTCGTCAGCCAGTTGACGTCGACGGTCTGCCCCTTCTTCAGCGTCACCGCCGCCTCGGCGTAGAGGCTGCGCGGCGGTACCTTCTGCAGGGCCGCGCCTACGGAGGCGAGGATGATGCGCGCCGGCGCGCCCGGCCTCTTGGGCGCCGCCAGCCGCACCAGTGTCTCCAGTCGCTCGGCGACGATGTCGGGATGCGGCGACAGGCGGTCGTAGGGCAGGCAGTCCCAGGCCGGGAAAACCAGCACCTCGCGCTCGGGTGCGAAGAAGCGCAGGCCGTCCTGCAGGCGTTCCAGCCGCTGGCCGTCGCGCGCCACGTGCAGGATGTCCTGCCCGCCCGTGGTGCGGGCGAGCTCGGCCAGCGCCAGCGCATCGGCGCCCTCGGGCAGGCCGGCCACCGTCCAGCGGCCGGGTTTGCGCGGGATGACGGACAGGGTTTCGGAAAGCGATGACACTCCTAGAACCTCACGCGGAACGCTTTTAGCCGGCGCAGCACCGGCGTATCGGCCTCGGGGGGTGTCTCCGCCTGGCCCGTGACCCAGTCGAAGATCTCGTTGTCGCTCGCCGCCAGCAGGCGCTCGTACTGATCGAGTTCGTCGGCGCCGAACTCGGCGATATGCGCCCGTGCGAACTGGCCTAGAAGGATGTCGTTTTCCTTGTTGCCACGGTAGACGCTGCGATAGAGCAAACGCTTGCGCCGCGTCTCGAGATCCAGCTCGCGCGTCATGTTTTCCCCAGAAGGCGGCGTAGCATATAGGTGGCGGCGATGGTGAAGTCATGCGGCCAAAAAGCCCAGAAGCCATGCGCCCGCAGAGCCTGACACCCCTGTTCGCCCAGACCACCTCGCTGCCCGGCATCGGGCCGCGGCTGGGCAAGCTCGTGGAGAAACTTGCAGGCCCTCTGGTCGTCGACCTTCTATGGCACCTGCCCTTCGCCGTGGTCGACCGGCGCAACGCGCCCGAGGTCGCCCACGCCAAGGCCGGCGAGATCGCGACCCTCACCGTCACAGTCGACGAGCACCTGGTGCCGCGCAATCCGCGCCAGCCCTACCGCGTGTGGTGCAGCGACGAGACCGGCCGGCTCTGCCTCACCTATTTCAACGGCCGCGAGGACTACCTGAAGAAGCTGCTGCCGCCGGGCGAGGTGCGCGTGATCAGCGGCAAGGTCGACATCTACCAGGGCGAGGTGCAGATCACGCATCCCGACCACGTCGTGCCGCTCGAGCAGCGCGACCAGATCCTGCGCGTCGAGCCGGTCTATGGGCTCACCGCCGGCCTGACGCAGCGGCCGGTGCAGAAGGCCATCGCCGCCGCCGTCGAGCGCTCGCCCGAATTGCCGGAATGGCAGGATCCGGCCTTTACCAAGCGCAACCGGTGGGACGGTTGGCATGCCGCGCTGGCGCGGGCCCATGCGCCGCAAGAGCAGACCGATCTTTCGCCGATGCATCCGGCGCGCGCCCGCCTCGCCTTCGACGAGCTTCTGGCGAGCCAGCTCGCCATCGCCCTGGTGCGCCATCACAACCGCAGCGTCGCAGGCCATGTCACCAAGGGCGACGGCCGGCTGCGCGCCAAGGTGCTCGAAAGCCTGCCGTTCGAGCTGACGTCGAGCCAGGCGACCGCGGTCGCCGAGATCGAGGCCGACCTCGTCAGGCCCGAGCGCATGATCCGCCTGCTGCAGGGCGACGTCGGCAGCGGCAAGACCTTGGTCGCCCTGCTCGCCATGCTGATCGGTGTGGAGGCCGGGGCCCAGGCCGCGCTGATGGCGCCGACCGAGATACTGGCGCGCCAGCACCACGCCACCATCGCGCCGCTCGCCGAGGCCGCCGGTGTGCGGCTCGCCCTGCTGACCGGTCGTGACGGCCAGAAGCAGAAGAAGGAGACCTTGAGCGGACTCGCCGACGGATCGATCCACCTCGTCGTCGGCACGCACGCGCTCGTGCAGGAGGAAGTCGAGTTCGCCGATCTCGCCTTGGCCGTCGTCGACGAGCAGCATCGCTTCGGCGTGCATCAGCGCATGGCGCTATCGTCCAAGGGGCATGCGGTCGACCTTCTGGTGATGACCGCGACCCCCATCCCGCGCACGCTGATGTTGGCGGCATACGGCGACCTCGACGTCTCCAAGCTCACCGAGAAGCCGGCCGGCCGTCAGCCGATCGACACCCGCACCATCCCGCTGGAGCGGGTCGGCGAAGTGGCCGATGCGGTCGGCCGCCAGGTCGCGAGCGGCGGGCGCGTCTACTGGGTGTGCCCGCTGATCGAGGAATCGGAGGAAGTCGATCTCGCCAATGCCGAGGAGCGCTTTCGCCTTCTGGGCGCCCGCTTCCCCGGCAAGGTCGGCCTGGTCCATGGCCGGCTGAAGGGCGCCGAGCGAGAGGCGACCATGGCTGCCTTCGCCGACGGCCGCCTGTCGATCCTGGTCGCGACCACGGTGATCGAGGTCGGCGTCGACGTGCCGGCCGCCACCGTCATGGTGATCGAGCACGCCGAGCGCTTCGGCCTCGCCCAGCTGCACCAGCTGCGCGGCCGCGTCGGTCGAGGCGCCGCCAAGTCGACCTGCCTGCTGCTCTACGCCCAGCCGCTCGGCGAGACCGCCAAGGCCCGGCTCGCCATCATGCGCGAGACCGAGGACGGCTTCCGCATCGCCGAGGAGGACCTGCGCCTGCGCGGCGCCGGCGAGCTTTTGGGCACGCGCCAGAGCGGCCTGCCCGACATGCGCCTGGCCGACCTCGTGGCCCACGCCGAGCTCCTGCAGGCGGCGCGCGATGACGCCCGCCTCGTCATCGAGCGCGATCCCGACCTGCAGTCCGAGCGGGGCGCGGCGCTGCGCGCCCTGCTCTACCTGTTCCGGCGGGACGACGCCGTGCGAACGCTGCGAGCTGGATGAACCTCGGATGGACGATGAATAGAGCGAGGACGCATTGAAGCGAATGGCTCTAGTATAACAGAAGTGCTCTATCCGTCAACCACCGAAGTTATTACGGTCAATTTCGTTTTTGCGAATTCTTTCGCACCATATAGGGCCACAGGTGGCGGGCCGGAACGCCGGCCACGCAACGCCTTGTGCCGGCGATTTCCGATGCCAGCAGTGCTGTCATCGCTGCCGACGGTCCAACGAAGGGGTCACCCCAGCTGCGCCACGTAGGCACGCAGAGCGTCGCGCGCCGTCTCGACGCCCTTCTCCGCGTCGGCGCGGCGCTTGCCGATCGCCTCAAGATCGGTCTCCTGCTTGTCGAGCGTGGCGAGGTAGCGCCGCTGCAGGTCGCTGTTGGCCGGCACGCGCGCGAGGTTGTCGCGCAGGCGCACCTGCTCCTGCACGATCGCCTGGCGCTCGGCGTCGGCCTGCGTGACCTTGCGCTGGGCGTCGCTGACCGTGGCCTGCAATTGCAGGATCCTGGTCAGCGCCTCGCGGGTCTTGGCGTCGAATTCGCGCGCCTGGGCATAGACCCGGATCTGGTCGGCCGAGCCGTCGACCAGGCGCAGCTCCTGCTGCTGGGTCTGCTCCTGCACGACCTCGAAGGTTTGGGTCTGGTCGCCGCCCGGCAGCTGGAAGCCGATGCGGTAGTTGCCTTCGCTCAGTTCCACGCCTCTCGGCTCGGGCTTGACCAGAGTCCAGCCCGGCAGGCGGCGCTGCACGATCACGAGCTGGCGCGGCTCCTTGGCCGGGCCCTTCACGCGATAGGTCACGGTCTGGCGCAGGACGCGCGAGAGGCGCAGCGCGCCCTGGGCGATCGTGCCGGTGGCGATGCGGTCGGTCTGCGCCGCGTCGCGTTCGATCACGATCTTTTCGTCGAGCGCATAGGCGAGAAGCCTCGTCTCGCCGACCGGGAAGCCCGACAGGCGCGCATCGCCGACATAGGCGACATAGCCTGCCTTGTCGCGCTCATAGAGCGTGATCAGACCGGCCGGCAGGCCGCTGTCGCCGTCGTTGGTGATGCGGATCGCCGCCAGCGGATTGCGGGGCGCCGTCTCGGCCTGATAGAGCGCCAGGCGCTGTACCGGCATCTCGCGATCGATGATCGGGATCGAGAGCGTACGCCCGTTGGCGACGCTTGCCGGCCGCGGAAAACGGAACACGACCTGGGTCGCGGCGTCGGTCGCCTCGAACTGGTCGGAGGCGGCCGCACCTGCCGGCGGCGGCGCCATGGTCGCGGCGGCGGCGCCGCGTTCCTGCTGCGGGCGATAGGGTGCAGGCGCCGGAGGGGGCGGCGGGGGTGCCGCCTTCAGGCGGTCCTGCGCCTCGACGCCGCCGCGATCGACACCCGGCATCAGGCGGCCCGCGACTTCGATCGGCACCTCGGGTCGCTTCACGTAATAGGCTTCATAGAGCGCCTGACGGAAGGCAACCGGCCGGCCCGACACCAGGGTCAGCTCGACGTCCTTCCAATCCTGCCCGCTGAGATTCTCGACTGTCGCCCAGCCCTGCAGCGCCGAGCGCGCCGCGGCCGGATCGGCCGGCAGGGTCAGGCGATAGGACGCCTTCCACACCGGCACTTCGACGATGTAGGCGACACGTACCGTGCGTTGCCCCTGCCCGCGCGCCGAGAGTTCCAAGATGCGCGCGTCCTTGGCGCGGTTGGTCTGGATGGCGAGCAGCGCGTTGCCGACCTTCTCGCGCAGGGCGGCGTCGGCGAACTGCAGGTTCTCGGCGTCCTCCAGGATGAACTGCTGCAGGCCGCGGTCCGTCAGCAGCGTGACGCGCGTGCGCTCCGTCGTGGCCTTGCCGTCCTGTAGCGCCACGGTCTCCTTCTGCACCGAGACGATGCGCCCGGTGATGGCGCGGGCGCCCCCCACCGTCACCTGGGCGCCCTTCAACGTCGCCAAGAGGTCGGCCGGGGAGGCAAGCGAGTCCTGGTCGAACGGCAGGTCCTTGAAGGCCTGCGCCAGCGGCTCGCGGCCCGGCAGGCTGAGGCCGCCCACCCCGCCCTTGTCGTCATAGACCACCAGGCTCTTCAACACGTCGTCGACCTGCTCGAGCGACACGGTGAGACGCAGCGTGGCGTCGCCGTCGACCGTGGCCTCGTACTCGAAGTAACCCAGGCCGCCCGAAGACAGCATCACCCGTTTCAGCGCGAGATCCTGGGCGAACGCGGAAATCGGATACGCGAAGAGGCCCAGCAGGGCGATGAACGAAAGAAGGTGGTGCATGAGCTCTCCCGGCAATGCGCGCCGCACGGTGGTCTGCGACTGTGACACAACCGCGGCGGCCGAACGACGAAAGTACGGGACGCTTCGCGATCATCCGCAACGAACCAGGACCGACACTCGTCTCCCAGTTGCAGCGCGTAAGTTCAAGGGCTCGTAACGGCGAGGAGGCAGATTAATGGCTGGCTTACGCGTTCGGCACTTTGGGCTATGCCGAAGCTCATGCCGGGGCGGCGCGGGAGTTCGTGATGGGTGAGCTGGTCACAAAGACCGATCTACTGGCCATAAGAGCTGATCTCGCCGGTCTCGCTACCCTAGCGGCAATCATCAAGCTTTAAGCCCGTCAGGACAGCGCGTCCTTCAGCGCCTCGAACGGCAGCAGCACGCATTCGTGCCGAGACTTGTGGCTCTTCACGGGCGCGAAGGCAGCGAACGGCTCGCCGGCCTCGCCCTCCTCGCGACCGATGGCGCGCTCGGCGTCCATCCGCACTTTCTCGATGCCGGCGGCGTTGCGGCCGACCGCTACGGACGCCAGCGCCGAGGCGGAGGCCTGGCAGAGCAGGCAGCCGCGCACCTGATGGCCGATCTCGGCAATCTTGCCGCCGTCGTCGAGCTTCACGTCGATGACGACGCGATCGCCGCATAGCGGGTTGTCCCGCCGCGCCGACTTGGTGGGCGCTGAAAGCTTGCCCGCACCGGTCTTGGCCTTGGCCAGGGAGACGATGCGGTCCTGATAGAGCTGATCGGTCATCGAAGGGTACGCGCCGCGTGCTGGACGCCGGTCAGGAGGGCGTCGATGTCGGTGTTGTCGTTGTAGGGCGCGATCGACACGCGCGTCGTGCCGTCGAGATCGAAACGGTCCATCAACGGCTGGCAGCAATGATGGCCCGCGCGCACCGCGACGCCGAACGAATCCAGCGTCTGAGCCACGTCGTGCGGATGCACGCCGTCGAGCAGGAACGACACCACCGGGTAGCGGTTTTGCGTGCTCGGCGGGCCGAACAGCGTCGCGCCATCGATCTTCTGCAGTCCGTCCATCAGCCGCTCGACCAGACCCATCTCGTGCGCATGCGCCTCCTTCCAGTCGAGGCTGCGCATCCATTTGCAGGCGGCGCCAAGGCCGATGGCCGGCCCAATCGGCGGTGTCCCGGCCTCGAAGCGGCGCGGTGGCGGCGCCCATGTCGTCTCGGCGAAGGTGACGCGACCGATCATCGAGCCGCCGCCATGGAACGGCGGCATGGCTTCGAGCAGCTCGGACTTCGCCCACAGCACGCCAATGCCGTTGGGGCCATAGGCCTTGTGGCCGGCGAAAGCATAGAAATCGATGCCCATGGCCGCGAGGTCGATCGGGCCATGCGGCGCGCGCTGCGCGCCGTCGAGCATGACCTTGGCGCCGACCGTCTTGGCCAGTGTCGCGACGGCATGCACGTCAACCAGCGTGCCCGTGACGTTGGAGACGTGGGCCAGCGAAATCAGCCTGGTGCGCGGCGTCAGCAGCCGCGGCAACGCATTGAGATCGATGCGGCCGCCGACCGTGACCGGCACGACGTCGATTTCGATGCCGCTCCTCTGGCGCAGGAGCTGCCACGGCACGATGTTGGAATGGTGCTCCAGCTCCGAGAGGATGATGCGATCGCCGGGCTTCAGCAGCGAGCCGTAGGAATAGGCGACGAGGTTGATCGCCGCCGTGCAGCCGCCGGTGAACACGACCTCCATCGGATCGACGCTGAGGAAGTTCGCCACCTCGATGCGGGCGTTCTCATAGGCCTCGGTGGCGCGCTCGGCCAGGCGATGCACGCCGCGCAGCACATTGGCGCGACCGGTGGTTTCGTAGGTGCGCACGGCGTCGAGCACGACCTCGGGCGTCTGGGCCGACGCGCCGTTGTCGAGATAGTGGACCGGCCGGCCGTCGATGATCTGCGACAGGATCGGAAACTGCCGACGAACAGCCGCAACGTCGAAACTCATGGTCTGCTCCGCGCCCGCCAGGCGGCCAGCGCCTCGGGCGTGTCGATGTCGGTGACCGCGGCCTCGCCCGCCATCTCGACCTCGCAGACGAGATCGGCGTGCTCGCCGATCAGGTGCTTGGCCCCCGAATCGCCGGAAAGTTTCGCGATCTCCGGGAAGAACCGCCGTGCCCACAGCACGGGATTGCCGCGCTTGCCCGCGACGGTCGGCACGCAGATCGAGCGCCCCTCGACCGGGCTGAACGCGGCCATGAGGCGATCGAGCAACGCCGGCCCCACGCCCGGCATGTCGCCGAGCTGTACGACGGCGGCGTCGATGTCCTTGCCGAGCGCCGCAACGCCGGCGCGCACCGAGGTGCTGAGCCCTTCGGCGAAATCCGGATTGACGACGAAGCGCAGCCGCGACGTGGTTGGCACGGCCTTCTCGATCGTGCCACGCACCTCGTCGGCCATGTGGCCCAGCACGACGACGACCTCGACCGTTTGAGAGGCGAGCGCCGCCTCGACTGCGTGCACGACCAGCGGCCGGCCGTCGGCTTCCGCCAGGAGCTTGTTGGGTCCGCCCATGCGCGTCGAACGGCCGGCCGCGAGAACCAGCACGGCGACACGTGGCGCCTGTTGTGGCCCCGGCTCCTCCGCCTCGCTGTCGTCGCGCGGCTGGGGTCGGCTCGCAATCTCCGCCAGAAGGCCGCCGGCGCCCATGCGCACGATCTCGGCGCGCCCTACCGGCAGCCCGGCGGCGAGGCGCTCCAGCACCATGTCGAAGCCGTTGTACTTGGGCGACTTGGCGCAGCCCGGCAGGCCCAGCACCGGCTTGCCGTCGAGTTCGGCCGTCAGCAGCAGGTTGCCGGGATCGACCGGCATGCCGAAATGGATGACCTCGCCGCCTGCCTGCTCGATGCCGGCCGGCACCACGTCATGCCGGTCGACGATGGCCGAGGCGCCGGCGATCAGGAAGATGTCGCAGCCCTCGCCTTTCAGCTCCTCGAGGGCGCCGGCGATGGCTTTGGCGTCGTGCATCACGCGGCGTTCGCCGACCAGCGAGCTGCCGAGCGACGTGAGCCGCTTGGTGGTCGTGCCGACCGCCTTGTCCAGGACCTTGTCGCGCGTGCCGGGAAGCCTGGTCTGCACCAGGCCGGCCCGCATCGCCTTGAACGGCGCCACTGCGATCAGCGGCTGGTTGGCCGACTGCGCAACCGCCACGGCCCGAGCAACGGCTGTCCGCGGCGCGGCATAGGGGATGATCTTGACAGTGGCCACCATCTGGCGCGGTTCGACCCGCGCGAAGGGCGGAAGGGTCGCCACGGTGACGGATTCGTGCAGCTCGTTCAGCGCGTCGATGCGTTCGTGATCGACGACCGCGAGACCAGCCTCCCGGGCGAAATGATTGCACCGACCGGTGAACGGAGCGGTGGTCTCGATGGCTTCGCCCGCCAAGGCCTTGGCCAAGGTGGCCGAGGCCTCGTCCTCGTGCATGTCGTCGGGGTCGAGGCGGGCGGCAACGACGCTCGACACGCCGACCGACTTCAGCTTGGCGACATCCTCGCCGGACAGCACGCGTCCTTTGGCGAAGCTTATGCCGTTGGCGCGCCAGCTATGCGCCAGTATGGCGCCGGCCGCCTCGTCGATGGGCGTCTCGCCGAACCTCACGCCGCGGCTGCCTTGGGCGCGCTGAGCGCCTCCAATCGGCGGGCCCTCACCTCGACGATCTGGCCCAGGATCGATACGGCGATCTCCGCCGGGGACTTGGCGCCGATGTTGAGGCCGACCGGTCCGTGGATGCGATCGAACTGCTCGTCGGTGATGCCGGCCTCGCGCAGCCGGTCCTTGCGCTTGGCGTGGGTCCGCTTGCTGCCGAGCGCGCCGACGTAGAAGACGTCGGACTTGAGCGCCGCCTCGAGTGCAGGATCGTCGAGCTTGGGATCGTGCGTCAGGGTCACCACGGCGGTCGAACCGTCGAGGCCCATCTTGTCGAAAGCTTCGTCGGCCCATTCCTGGACGACCTTCACGCCCGGGAAGCGGTTGGTGGTCGCCCAGGCACCGCGTGGATCGACGACGGTGACGTCGAAATCGAGCATGGCCGCCATCGGCGCCAGAGACTGCGCGATGTGGACCGCGCCGACGATGATCAGCCGCGCCGGCGGCACATAGACGTTGAGAAAGATCTTGGCGCCGCCAACATCGACGGTCTCACTGCGGCCGACATCCATGGCGCGGCGCGCGACCGCGACGATGGCCGCGTCGCTTGCCAACGGCCCTTCGGCCTTGTCGCGGTAGACGAGCGCCTCGGCAGCATCGCTCAGCCGCGTCGCCAAGGTGACGGCGCGACGCTGCGAGCGGGCGGCCTGCAGGGCGGCGATGGTCTCGGTCCTCATCTCAATTCACCTTCTCGACGAACACCTGGACCTTGCCGCCGCAGGCCAAGCCCACGTCCCAAGCCTGCTCGTCGGTGACGCCGAAATCCAGCATCCGTGGCTTGCCATCCTTGATCGCCGCCAGCGCCTCCTGGACGACCGCCCCCTCGATGCAGCCGCCGGACACGGAGCCGACCATGGCGCCGGTGTCGTCGACACCGAGCTGGCTGCCGACCGGTCGCGGCGAGGAGCCCCAGGTGGTGATCACGGTCGCAATGGCCACGCCCTTGCCGGAGGCCTTCCACTTGCCGACCTGTTCCAGGACATCGAGTGCGTCGCTCATCGTCTGCTCCTCTCACACTCTTTCCGTTTTCTTCTCTTTGTCTTCTCTTCTCTTACGCTCCTTTCCCCCTAGCGGGGGAGAGGAACCCGATTGCCCTCGTTGTCCTCATGGTGACGCAGCTCCATTTGCCAACCCGCCAGTCTCTTGTCGGCGCCCGATGGCGCCATGCCCAGGGCGGCTATGAGGCCGGCAAGGCTTTCGAGATTATGCACCGGCCGGAACTCGTCGACATGGGGCAACATCGCCTTGTTGCCCTGAGATTTGGGCTCGTAGGCACCATACCGCAAGAGCGGGTTGAGCCAGATCAGGCGTGAGCAAGACTTATGCAAGCGCTCCATTTCCTCAGCCAGGCCAGCGGCGCCCTCGCGGTCGAGCCCGTCGGTGATCAGCAGCACCACGGCGCCCTGCCCCAGCACGCGGCGCGACCACTTGTTGTTGAACTCATGAAGCGTCTGGCCAATGCGCGTGCCGCCCGACCAGTCCTCGACCTGGGCCGATGCCTTCTGCAGGGCGATGTCGACATCCTTGTTGCGTAGCGCGCGGCTCACGTTGCTGAGCCGCGTGCCGAAGGTGAAGCAGTAGACGCGGTCGCGGTCGTTGGTAATGGCGTGCATGAAGTGCAGGAACATGCGCGTGTAGCGGGCCATCGAGCCGGAGATGTCGCACAGGATGACCAGCGGCGGCGTCCGCTTGCGCGGCTCGCGCTTGCGCAGGTCGATCAGCCCTTCGGGCCTGAGCGCGCGCCGCAGCGACGCCCGGAAATCGACACGCGAGCCGCGGCGCGCCGGCCGGTAGCGCCGCGTGCGGCGCAACGGCACCGGCAGGCGCCGCCGGGCGATGGCGCGCAGCGCCTCGTCGATCTCCGTCTGGGACATCTGCTCGAAGTCGCGATGCTGCAGGACCTCGCGATCGGAGACGGTGAAGGTCGCTTCGATCTCGACCTCGGGCGGCTCGCTTTCCTCCTTCGGGGCCTCGCCGCGGCCGGGCTGCAGCGCTTCCTGCAGTCGGCGGCTGAGCTGCTTCTTGTCGTCGGGATCGGCCGGCACGCTGACCGACGGCAGCAGCATCTCCATCATCTTCTCGAGCAGGCGCGGATTGCGCCAATAGACGTGGAACGCCTGGTCGAATATCTCGCGCTGGTCGCGCCGGTTCACGAACACCGAGTGCAGCGTCCAGTAGAAGTCGTCGCGCTTGCGCAGGCCGGCCGCTTCGACGGCTTCGATGGCGCGCAGCACCTGGCCGGGTCCGACGCGCAGACCGGCCGTGCGCAGGGTGCGGGCGAAGTGCACGATGTTGTTGGCGAGCATGCCGTGGCGGCGCTCGGGTGTGGCGGGAACCTCGGGAAGCGCGTCCATCACACACGCCCCTCATGTTCCTCTCCCCCGCTAGGGGGAGAGGTTAGGAGAGGGGGAAGGAGGGGATGTAACCCCCTCTCCCAGCCTCTCCCCCTAGCGGGGGAGAGGAGTATGATTTGAGAAATTGTAGAGTCTAACCCCCCACTAAGGAGACCAGCATGGCACGGGGTATCAAGGACAAGGTCGCGATTCTCGGAATGGGCTGCTCCAAGTTCGGCGAGCGCTGGGACTCGGGCGCCGAGGAGCTGATGCTC
>JAEWIV010000090.1 GCA_023386865.1 Pseudomonadota bacterium | reverse complement strand
ACCTGTCGGAACTCCGCCACACCGAAGCCGCGCGTCGTACCGGCCGGCGACCCCAATCGCACGCCCGACGTGACCGTGAACTTCTCCGGATCGCCCGGGATGCTGTTCTTGTTGACGGTGATGCCGGACCGATCGAGCACCTTCTCGGCCGCAACACCTGTCGCCTTCTTGGGGCGCAGATCGACCAGCATGACGTGGCTGTCGGTGCCGCCCGAGACGATCTTCAGCCCGCGCTCGGTCAGCGCCGCGGCGAGCGCGCGCGCATTGTCGACGACGTTCTGGGCATAGACCTTGAAGTCGGGCCGCAGCGCCTCGCCGAAGGCCACGGCCTTGGCGGCGATGATATGCATCAGCGGCCCGCCCTGCAGGCCGGGGAACACCGCCGAGTTGATCTTCTTGCCGATGTCGGGATCGGTCGACAGCACCATGCCGCCGCGCGGACCGCGCAGGGTCTTGTGCGTCGTCGTCGTCACGACATGGGCGTGCGGCAACGGGCTGGGATAGACCCCGGCTGCCACCAGGCCGGCATAATGCGCCATGTCGACCATGAAGAAGGCGCCGATCTCGTCGGCGACCTTGCGGAAACGCGCCCAGTCGATGTGGCGCGAGTAGGCCGAGGCGCCGGCCACGATCAGCTTCGGCTTCTCGCGGCGCGCCGTCTCCTCCATCTGCTCATAGTCGATGAGGTGGCTGTCGGGCTTCACGCCGTAGGACACGACCTTGAACCACTTGCCCGACTGGTTGGCGGGCGAGCCGTGGGTGAGATGGCCGCCCTGGTCGAGCGCCATGCCCATGAACTTGTCGCCCGGCTGCAGCAGCGCCATGAACACGGCCTGGTTGGCCTGCGCGCCGGAGTGCGGCTGGACGTTGGCGAAGCTGCAGTCGAAGAGCTTGCAGGCGCGGTCGATCGCGAGCTGTTCGGCCTTGTCGACCTCCTCGCAGCCGCCGTAGTAGCGCCGGCCGGGATAGCCTTCGGCGTACTTGTTGGTCAGCACCGAGCCCGCGGCTTCGAGCACGGCGCGCGAGACGATGTTCTCCGAGGCGATCAGCTCGATCTGCTCGCGCTGACGATGCAGTTCGCCCTTCAGCGCCGCGTCGATTGCCGGATCGGCCTCGGCCAGGCTGCGCGTGAACATCGGCAGCGGCGTATCGGTCGTCTTGGCAGCGGCTTGACTCATTTCGTGCAACCCTTTGACAGCTTGGCAACGCGGCCGGCATGGCGGCCGCCCTCGAACTGTGCGTTCAAAAAGACCTTCAGTGCTTCACGGGCGGTTTCAGGCCCGATCAGGCGAGCACCGAACGCCACCACGTTGGCGTCATTGTGCTGGCGTGACAGCCGGGCCGAGGTGGCGTCGTGGACTACGGCGGCCCTCACCTTCGGGTTGCGGTTGGCCGCGATCGAGATGCCGATCCCGGTGCCGCAAACCAGCACGCCCCGCTCGACCTTGCCCGAAGCCACGGCGTCAGCCATGGCTGAGCCGTAGTCGGGGTAATCGACCGACTGGGTGGAGTGGGTGCCGAGGTCCAGCACCTCGTGGCCCGCCTCCTGCAGGTCGCGCTTGAGTATCTCCTTAAGGGCGAAGCCGGCATGAGCCGACGCGACCGCGATGGCGCCCCCCGGCATGTCGACGATCGATCCCCTCTAACTGTTGAGCCCCCGGATACCATATCGGGGGCCGCGATGTCACCGCCCCCCAAAATCGTGGAAAGCGACCCACAAGACGTTGAATCGGCACATGAAAGCGCGAACACCGTCATGCACGCGCTCCAGTGACGCGAGGAAGAAAAAGGGCCCGGCGAACCGGGCCCTTTCCCGTCGCAGGTCTCGCCCCTACTTCTTGATCGCAGCGGACTTGCCGCCCTTCCACTCGTAGATGTCGTAGACGGGGTTCTTGATGTCGCCCTTGGCGTCGAACTCGAGCGCGCCCACCGCCGAGTCGAACTTGCCCGCGCGCAGCACCTTGGCGATCGCCGCGGGATCCGTCGACTTCGCCTTGTTAGCCGCCTCGGCCCACACCTTCACGGCGGCGTAGGTGAAGAGCGTGTAGCCTTCCGGATTGTACTTGGCATCGCGGAACTTCTTCACCAGGGCCGCATTCTTCGGGTCGTCCTCCGCCTTGGGCGGGAACGACATCAGCACGCCGTCGGTGGCAGCGCCGCCGAGCTGGGCGAACTCCGCCGTCTCCAGCGAGTCGAAGCCCATCATCTGGGCCGCCAGGCCCTGCTCGCGGGCCTGCTTGATCATCAGCGCGCCCGCGGTGTGGTAGCCGCCGAGGACGATGACGTCGATCTTGGCCTGCTTCATCTTGTTGATCAGCGCGGTGAAGTCCTTGTCGGTGTCGTTGTAGGCCTCGTACATGGTCTCCTTCAGCCCACCCTTGTTGATCGCCTTCTTGGTCTCGTCGGCCACGCCTTTGCCGTACGGCGACTTGTCGTGGAGGATGGCGACCTTGGCGTTCTTCTTGTTCTTCAGGATGAAGGCACCGACCGTGGCGCCCTGCACGTCGTCGCGGCCGCAGGTGCGGAACACCGTGGTGTTGCCCTTGGTGGCGGCGTCGTCGGTGAGCTTAGGATTGGTCGAGGCCGGCGTGATCTGCAGGATCTTGCCTTCCTTGTAGATGTCCGACGCCGGGATCGACGAGCCCGAGCAGAAATGGCCGGCCACGAACACGACCTTGTCGGCGACCATCTTGTTGGCGACGGCGGTGGCCTGCTTGGGATCGCAGGCGTCGTCGCCGGTGAGCAGCTGCAGCTTCTGGCCGTTGACGCCGCCGGCCGCATTGATCTCGTCGACCGCCATGGTCGCACCCTTCACCATCTGCTCGCCGAACGCGGCGTACTGGCCGGTGATCGGGCCGACGACGCCGACTTTGATCTGCGCGAACGCCGGCATCGCCATCGTCGCGATCGCCGCCGCGACTAGTGCCGCATAGGTCTTCTTCATCTAACGACCCCCTTGTTGACCGAGGTCTCCACGATAGGTGGAGCTGCCATGAGCTTAGTGCCGCTCCTCCCAGCCCAGCAAGCCTTTGCGCCGGTAGAGCCAGGGATACTGCCTGACCATCTGCCGGGCGCGCGTCAGCCGGAAGGCGAAGGCGGCGACCGCCAGTTGCACCGCCCAGCCCAGCGCGAAACCGCCGGCCGACCACAGCTCGCCACCGGCCAGCGCGTAGTCGAAGAAGCGCAGCGTCGCCGAAAGCAGCGCCGTGTAGAGCACGATCTGCGGCCACGGACGCCAAGTCAGCGCAACGGCGTGGCCGGCAGCGAACGATGCCGGCCCGATCAGCACCAGGTTCAGGAACACCACCGTCCCCAGCGTGTCGCCCAGCCACTCCATGGCGAAGCCGTCGAGCGCGCTCATGAATGCCCGCCCTCGAGGTAGGCGGCGCGGACCTTGGCGTTGGCCAGGAGTTCGCGGCCGGTGCCGCTCAGCCGCACCCGGCCATTGGCCAGGACGTAGCCGCGATCGGCGAGCCGCAGCGCGTGGAAGGCGTTCTGCTCGACCAGGAAGATCGTCACTGCCTCCTCGCGCGCGATGCGGCCGATCGCCTCGAAGATCTGGCGCACGATCAGCGGCGCCAGGCCGAGCGATGGCTCGTCGAGCAGCAGCAGCCGCGGCCGGCTCATCAGCGCGCGCCCGATCGCCAGCATCTGCTGTTCGCCGCCCGACAGGGTGCCGCCGCGTTGGTCGCGACGCTCGGCCAGCCGCGGGAACATGGCGAAGACGCGCTCGAGATCGCGCTGGAAGTGCGCCGGGTCGGCGAGCGTGGCGCCCATCTGCAGGTTCTCGAACACGCTCATGCGCGGGAAGATGCGGCGCCCCTCGGGCACCTGGGCGACGCCACGCCGCACGATCTCGTGGGTCGGCAGCTGGGTTATGTCCTCGCCGTCGAGCGCGATCGCGCCGGCCCGGGCGCGCGGGCTGCCGCAGATCGTCATCAGCAGGGTCGACTTGCCGGCGCCGTTGGCGCCGATCAGGGTCACGATCTCGCCCTTGGCGACCTCGAGATCGACGCCGTGCAGCGCCTGGATGGCGCCGTAGAAGGTGGCGACGCCACGGACGGAGAGCATGGGCTCAGCCATGACGATGGCTATGCATCGGTCGTCCCGTCGTCGGTGCCGAGATAGGCGCGAATCACCGCCGGATCGCGCTGGACGACCGCCGGCGCGCCCTCGGCGATCTTGCGGCCGTAGTCGAGGACGACCACGTGATCGGAGATGCTCATGACCACGCTCATGTCGTGCTCGATCAACAGCACGCCGATGCCGTCGCGGTCGCGGATCGACACCAGCAGCTGGTTGAGCTCGGCCGATTCGCGCGGGTTGAGGCCCGCCGCCGGCTCGTCGAGGCAGAGCAGCCGAGGCTCGGTGCACATGGCGCGGGCGATCTCGAGACGGCGCTGGGCACCGTAGGGCAGCTCGCCGGCCGGCCGGTCGGCCTCGGCCACCAAGTCGATGCGGTCCAGCCAAGCGCGGGCCAGCCCGATCGCCGCCTGCTCGGCATTGCGATAGCCGGCGAGCCCGAGCAGCCCGAACACGCTATAGCCCGAAGCCAGCATCAGCTTGTTGTGCTGGGCCACCAGCAGGTTCTCCAGCACCGTCATGGCCGGGAACAGGCGGATGTTCTGAAAGGTCCGCGCCACGCGTGCACGCTGGCCGATCTCGTGGCCCAGCATGCGTTCCAGAAGGTAGTCGCGATCGCCGCGCAGCAGCAGGCGGCCGACCGTCGGCTTGTAGAAGCCGGTGATGCAGTTGAAGACCGTCGTCTTGCCGGCGCCGTTGGGCCCGATGATGGCGGTGATCTCGCGTGGCCGGGCGACGAAGGAGACGTCGTCGACGGCAATCAGGCCGCCGAAGCGCATGGTGAGGTGCTCGACCTCGATCAGCGGAGCAGCCTGGCCGTTCATCCACTGCCACCGGAGGCGACGGGATGCAGCCGGATCGACGGCTCGCGATGGCCGATCAGGCCGCGCGGGCGGTAGACCATGATCAGCACCATGGCGAGGCCGAACGCCAGCATGCGGTAGTTGCCGAGCTCGCGGAACCATTCCGGCAGGCCGATCAGCAGGACCGCAGCCAGCACCACGCCGACCTGGCTGCCCAGGCCACCCAGCACGACGATGGCGAGGATGATCGCGGATTCGATGAAGGTGAAGCTCTCCGGGCTGATAAAGCGCTGCTTGGCGGCGAAGAACGAGCCGGCGAAGCCCGCGAACATGGCGCCGATGGCGAACGCCGTGAGCTTGGTGTTGGTCGGATTGATGCCCAGCGCCTTGCACGCCGTCTCGTCCTCGCGCAGCGCCTCCCAAGCACGACCGACCGGCAGGCGACGCATGCGCTGGGTGAAAATGTTGGTGATCAGCGCCAGCACCAGGATGATGTAATAGAGGAAGATCAGGCGGTGGATCCCGTGGAACGGGATGCCGAGCATCTCCGCCACCGTCTGCTTGCCCTCGGGCGCGGTCTCGGCGAACACCGCGCCGAACAACGTCGGTCCCGGGATCGAGCCGATGCCGGCCGGGCCGTTGGTGAAGTCGACCCAGTTCAGAATCACCAGCCGGATGATCTCGCCGAAGCCCAGGGTGACGATGGCGAGATAGTCGCCGCGCAGGCGCAGCACGGGGAAGCCGAGCAGGATGCCGAAGGTCGCGGCGAACATGCCGGCCAGCGGCAGCACCGCCCAGAAACCGAGGCCATGCTGCGTGCTGAGCAGCGCATAGGCATAGGCGCCGACCGCGTAGAAGGCGACGTAGCCCAAGTCTAGCAAGCCAGCCAGCCCGACCACGATATTGAGGCCCCAGCCCAGCATCACGTAGGTGAGGATCAGCACGCCGAGATCCATCGTCTTCTGGTCGGCGAAGGGCGTGAACGGCAGCACGACGGCGATGGCGAGCAGCACCCAGCCCAGCCACTCGGTGCCGATCTTGTCGACGACGCGACCGGTCGGCGTGCGCGCCGCCGATTTGATGGCGCCATCCGCCCACGGCCAGACCGCGCGGATCACCAGCAGCACGCCGCCCAGCGCCACGAACCAATGGAGGAAGCCCGACGGCAGCTTCATCGGCGAGGCGCCGGCCGCGATCATGACGATGCCGAGGGCGATGGCTGGCCAGCGCAGCCCCATCGCCGCCATCGCCAGCCCGAGGCGGCCGAAGAAAATGACCACCACTGCCACGGCGAGGTCGACGAACTCGTAGTCGAAGCCGAGGCCGGTGCGCGAGCCGACGTCGACGGTGCGGAAGCCGACGATGAAGATGCCGAGGGCGGCGGCGACCAGGGCGGTGAGAGCCGCGTCCTTCAACATCTGGGGCAGACGCGGATGCCGCATGTCAGACCTTCTCGATCTCCGGTTTGCCGAGCAGTCCGGTCGGGCGGAAGATCAGCACGAGCACGAGGATGCCGAAGGCGGCGACGTCCTTGTATTCGCTGGAGAAGTAGGCCGCCCAGAAGACCTCGATCAGCCCGATCAGCAGGCCGCCCAGCATGGCCCCGGGCAGCGAGCCGATGCCGCCCAGCACGGCGGCGGTGAAGGCCTTTATGCCCGCCAGGAAGCCGATGAAGAAGTCGATCAGCCCGTAGTACATCAGGAACAGCATGCCGGCGACGGCGGCCAGCGCGGCCCCCAGCACGAAGGTGAGCGAAATGGTGCGGTCGACGTCGACGCCCAGCAGAGCCGCCATCTTCATGTCCTGTTCGCAGGCGCGCTGGCGGCGCCCGAGCGGCGTGCGGGCGATCAGCCAGGTGAAGCCGCCATCAGCACGACCGTCACCACCACGATGATGATCTGCAGCCACGAGATGCGGACGTCGAAGCCGTCGAGGCTGAACAGGTTGAAGCCGCCCGAGACGACTTGCCCGCCAGGCTTGGGCCTCGCCCCCTGCACGAGCTGAACATAGTTCTGGAGGGCGATCGACACGCCGATCGCCGAGATCAGCGGCGCCAACCGGAACGAGCCACGCAGCGGGCGGTAGGCCGTTCGTTCGATCGCCCAGCCATAGACCGACGAGAACGCCATGGCGATCAGCAGGACCAGCACGATCGCCACCGGCGCCGAGCCGATGCCCAGCATGCTGCAGATCAGGAAGCCGATCAGCGAGATGAAGGCACCGATCATGAACACCTCGCCGTGCGCGAAGTTGATCATGCCGATGATGCCGTAGACCATCGTGTAGCCGATGGCGATCAGCCCATAGATTGCACCCAGCGTGATGGCGTTGATCAGTTGCTGCGTGAAATACGCCATGTCTTGTGTTTTTCCCTGCTCCCTCGACGTACGACGCTTCCACTTGCCCATGCAAGCGAACTATCCACCACGGCGGCGTGAATTGGCCGGTGGACCGACGTGCAAGTCGCGGACCATGTCGGGCAACGTCGGGCGCCGCCTCCTTCGGCTTCACCCCGCAACGAGCCAGTCGTAATTTTGTTGCGACTTTTGACGCTCCATACGACGCCATGGGCGGAAGGCGATGAGGCGCCCCATACCAGCTCTGGTTTGGCAGCGACGGCGTGCCAGCAGTGCTGTCAGCGCCCTCCACCCCCCAAAGCCCCTGGCACCGAGCCCTGGCTGCTGCGCCGGGACATAGCGATCAGGCGGACCACGGCAATGGCCAGCACGAGAATCGCCATCGGCCAATAGAAGCTGTCGAGCGGCACCCTCTTGCCCACCGCGACCGCGAAGCTGATCCAGATGTACCAGCCGCCGATTAGATGCAGCAGGCGCCACTTGCGCGGGCCAAGCCAGGCGGCCGTGCGATCGAACGACGTGGCGGCCATCGCGACGATGAAGAGGTAGGCCGCGCCCGCCAGCACGATGGTCGTCACGTTGGTGAGCTTCCAGAACAGCTCGCGGTCGAGAGAGGCCAGCACCAGGATCGCGCCGAGATGGATGAAGTGCGACACGGCGAAGGAGACGCCGAGATAGCGCCGGTTGCGGCGCTGCCAGCGGGTTACTTCGGATGGCATCAGCTCGGCCAAGGCGCTGGCGGTGAAGGCGAGCGCGAACAGGACCAGGGAGGTGCGCGCGGTGGCGCGGATCGCCAGCCGCACGCCTTCGATGTCCCAGCCGTGGCTCGCTGCAAGGCCGAGAGACATCGCCGCGAGAAGCAGCGACAGCGTGCCGGTCAGACGCCAACCATTCATTGCCCTGCCCCTCTCAGCACGGCCGTGCGGCTGAGACGCCGGCCCAATCCGATGACTTGGAACGACAGCACGCCGATCAGGGCGACCTCGCCGGCCGCCGAAAGCAGGACCTGGATCGGCGCGCCGTTGGCAAACAGGTCGGCGCGCACAATGCCGGCGCCAATGGAAACCACGAGGCCGATCACGCAGACCGCAAGCGCTGCCAACGACTTGCGGAAGGCGAACCAGGCGGTCACACCCACCGCGAGCGCGGCGATGAAGGCGTAGCGGTCGATCAGCGGCGCCAAGGCAGAGATGGCGCCGTCATCCAGCCAGGCCACGCGCAGCCGCATGGCGATGAACGTCACCACGACCGTGACGCCGAGCATGGCCCATGTGCGGCGCGCCTGGCGGTCGACGGCATCGACGGCAAACTGGGCGGCAATCTCGCGGCCAAGGCCGAAGCGCTCGACGGCACGACGCTCCGCTTCGGGCGACGGCCAACTCGGATCGGCTTCGGCGGCATCGCGCAGATGATCTTCGACCTCGCTCGCGAGGCGCCGCGCCAGCGCGCGATCGAAGTCGAGCTCGCGGCAAAGGGCTGCGACGTAGTCGTCGATCGCGCCGCTCATGCGCGCCCTGCGCCCAGCACTGGCCCAAGGGCCGTGTCGACTGCCTGCGAGAAACGGTCCCAGGCCTTGCGGCGTTCGCCGAGCGCCGCCGATCCAGCTTTGGTGAGCGAGTATACGCGGCGCTTGCGTCCGTTCGGCGGTGTCGTCCAGGCGCTCGACAGCAGTCCCGCGTGCTCGAGCCGGTGCAAGGCCGGATAGACCGTACCTTCGGGCAGGTCGAACGTGCCGGCGCTGCGCTTCTTGATCGTCTCGATAATGGCGTAGCCATGCGCCGGTCCCGCTTCCAGCGCGGCCAGCACGATGGCATCGAGGTGCCCTTTGAGCATTTCCGCTTCCATACCTAGCGTAACTAGGTATATAACCCGGAAACATCAAGCCGCTTGCACTTCACCGGCGAACACAGATTAGTGAGCGGATGAGTAACGCATCTTTCGACGTCATCGTTGTGGGCGCAGGGCCCGCCGGACTCACCGCCGCGACCGTCGCCGCGCGCGCCGGCCTGAAGGCGCTCTGTCTCGACAAGCTTGCGCCCGGCGGCGCCCTGATCAATCTCGCCGAGCTGCACGGCACGCCGGGCCACGCCGCAAGCCACGAGGACGGTCCGCAGATCGCCGCGCGCCTGACCGACGAGGCAACCGCGGCCGGCGTCGACGTCGGCTTCGGCGAGGTCGTAAAGCTTTCCGGTCCTGCTCCGACCCAGGGGCCATGGACAGTCGAGACGGCCGACGGCGAGCGCCATACCGGTCGTGCCGTCGTGATCGCCACCGGCCTTGCCAAGGGCTCGCTCGGCCTCGTCAACGAGCACCAGTACGAGGGCCGCGGCCTGTCGCACTGCGCCTCGTGCGACGGGCCGCTCTACGCAGGCAAGCCGGTCGTCGTCGCGGGTTCCGCCGGATGGGCGCCGCGCGAAGCCGCCGAGCTGCAGGCCATCGCCGGCGACGTCACCGTCGTCGACATGGCAGCCAGCGACCTGCCCGTCGGGGTCCATTACCTGCTCGGCCGCATCGTCGGCCTGCAGGGCGACGACGGGCTCGAGGCGGTCGTGGTCGAGACTGGCGACGTGCGCAAGACCATTCCGGCCAGCGCAGTGTTCGTCTATGTCGGCCAGTCTCCCGCTGCGGAATTCGTGCCGGAAACGCTTGCGCGCGACGCCGCCGGGCATATCGTGGCTGATGACGGCGGCCGCACTTCGGCATCGACGGGGTTCGCCGTGGGGGACGTGCGCGCCGGCGCGCGGCACAGTCTCGCCGACGCCATCGCCGACGGCCAGCGCGCAGGCCAGGCCATCGTGCAGGCACTCAAGAACAGCTGAGGAGGAACCTCAATGCGCATCGTCAATCCATCCTTCGGCCTCTCCGCCACGACGGCCGAGAAAGTGGCCCTGAAGCCCGTCAACTGGGCGACCGACGCCATCGCCCTGGTGTCGAACTCCAAGCCCAATGCCCGCGAGCTTTTGGCCGGCATCCGCGACAAGCTCGGCGCCACCCGCAAGATCGACAACATCGACTTCCTGTCGAAGAACAGCGCCAGCCAGCCGGCGCCGGCCGACGTGATCGAGAAGGTCGCCGCGAACTACCGAGGAGCGCTTCTCGCCATAGCGGATTGAGGGAGCTGCTCATCGTGGAGTTTCCACGACAGCATCGAACTCGAGAAGCGCGGCATCACGGCCTACGTGATCGCCACAGAGACGTTCAAGCCGCTGGTCCTGGCGCAGGCCAAGGCCCGCAAGGTCGAACCGCGGCTGATCGTCGTCAAGCACCCCATCGGCGGCCTGAACGCCGACGAACTGCGCGAACGCATCGAAGCGGCAACCAAGGGACTGACCGAGGCGACGGCTAAATGAAGGACATCTCCGAGCAGGAAGTGATCGACATCGGCGACATGGACGTCGAGGCCTTCAACGACTTCGCCGCCGAGCAGGGTTGGAGCGACGGCATGCCGCTCTACATCCCCACCGAGGAGAAGGTGGCGAAGTTCGTCGACACTGTCCGCGGTGACAACCGCCCCATTCCGCCCGTGCCGCCGCGCCAGGTCGTGCCGACGCTCAAGAGCATGGCGGCCAACGCCGTGATGGCCGGCTGCAAGCCGGAGTACTTCCCGGTGGTGTCGGCGGCGCTGCGCGCCGTGCTCGACGCCGAGTACAACCTGCACGGCTCGCTGGCGACGACCCATTCCTGCGCGCCGGTGATCATGGTGAGCGGCCCGATCCGCCACCAGCTCGGCATCAACTGCGGCTCCAACTGCTTCGGTCAGGGCTGGCGGCCCAACGCCACCATCGGCCGCGCGCTGGGCCTGATGCTGCTCAATATCGCCGGCGCCAAGCCCGGCGAAATGGACCGCTCGACCCAGGGCAATCCCGCCAAGTTCACGTTCTGCTTCGGCGAGAACGAGGAGGAGAATCCCTGGACGCCTTACCATGTGCAGCGCGGCTTCGCGCCAGGCGACAGCGTGGTGACGGTGATGTCTGGCGAAGGCCCGCACAATCTCAACGACCACGGCAGCACGACGGGCGATGGCTTGCTCACCACCTTCGCGGGCTCGATGTCGACACCCGGCGCCAACACCGTCTACGGCAAGGGCCCGATGCTGGTGATCATCGGCCCCGAGCATGCCCAGACGCTGAAGCGCGACGGCTACACGATCGAGAGCATCCGCGATGAGCTGTTCAAGCGCTCGCGCATCCACGTCTCGCGCATCTCCAAGGAGAACCAGGATACCTACACCAGCACCGGCCACATGCCGGACGGCGACTGGTTCAGCATCGGGCGCTCGCCGCAGGACATCCATATCACCGTGGCCGGCGGGCCGGGCAAGCACTCGGCATTCATCCCGTCGTTCGGCGGCACGACGGTCTCCTGCGTGCGGATTGCCGGATGACGGAGTGGTGCGGCTGGCCGGTCGTCGATGACTCGACCGGCTGGGAGAACGCACAGCAGATCCTGACCGACGCCGAACTGTCGGACGGCCTGCCCCTGGTGCCGCCGACCCGGCGGCGCCTCGAGGCGATGGTTGCAGGAGTCGCGGGTCGCGCCGAATCGCACGGCATGATGCCGCCCCTGTTCGGCGACATCACGCCCGACGCCGTGGCCTACCAGTGCGTCATCGCCGGCTGCGTCCCGGTTGAGTTGGCCGTCGTGCTGGCCGCCTGCAAGGCGATCCTGGAGCCCGATTTCAACCTCCTGGGCATCGCCACGACGACAGGCACGGCGTGCGTGGCGCTCTGCGTGCACGGACCGATCGCGCGCAAGCTCGGCATGAACGCCGGCACCAATTGTTTGGGCCCGGGCAACCGCGCCAACGCCAGCATCGGCCGCGCCCTGCAGCTCTGCCTGCGCAACATCGGCGGCGCCCGCGCCGGCACCGGCGACATGGCGACCATGGGCCAGCCCGGCAAGTACACGTTCTGCTTCGCCGAACGGAACGATGGTCCCTTCCCCACGCTCACTGCACGCCGAGGACTCGGCGCCGACGCCAGCGCCATCACCGTGATGGGCATCTCAGGCACGGCCGAAGTGCTGCCGGGCGACGGCGAAGGAGCCACGCCCGAGGCGATCCTCTCAGGCATCGTCGAGGGCATGCGCGCCGGCATCGTGATGTCGAGCAGCCATCGCAAGAACGAGCGCGGCGAGCAGGTCTTCCTGCTGCCGCTGGAGATGGCCGAGAAGATCGTGCGCCACGACGGCTGGGACCTGTCGCGCGTGCAGCGGTACGTGTTCGAGCAGGGCCAGGGAGTCGCCCGCTCGACCGATGCCATCCATCCCATTCTCACCGGCGGTGCAGGCTACAAGATGACCTACCTGCCGATGTGGGGTGGCGGCTCGGAAACGGTGACGCGGCCGGTCCAGCTGGATTAAGGCGAACTCGCGTTCGCAGCCTCCCGAAAAACCTGCAACGCCATCCGCGCCCATCGGGTTCTCATTGGATATTTCGCGTCCATGGAGCGCGCAAACCTGTCTTGAAAGGCGCGTTGCGCCAGGCATGACGTCGCCCAGGCAGCCGCTCGACCGGCCACCTCGTTGCAAAGTCTAGCGGCGCGCCTCGGCTTCCCGCCCTTGGAATACGTCGGCTAACGTTCGGAGAACCGGCCGAGCTTTTTCGCCTCAGTTGCCAGCCGGTTGCGGGCCCGCGCCTGGGCGAGAGCAGGCGCCGGCACTGCCACGCCGCCCTGCAGCCGTCGCAATGGTTCCAGCGCGCGCTCGAGCGAGAGCAACGGACGCTTCGCCCGCCAGAATGGAATCGTCCGCTTGGATCCAAGCACTACATCCTCCATCCGAAATGCAAAGTGAGTTCACGGAACATGGTGACGGACTGCCGCTCGATTCAAGGCACAAGCAGCGGATAGGTTCCCGGCCGCCGACCACACGATCTTGGTGCTCGCGATCTTCGTCGTCGCAAAGGAACTCCCGGACAGCGGCGCGTCAGACCTTCCAGCCGATCCATTCGCAGACGCCGCGGCCCATCACCCAGTCGAGGTCATCGCCCTTCAGCCATGGCATCTCCTCGGTGAACATGGTGACGCCCTGGCGGTAGCTGCAGGGAAGCCGCGACCAGTCCGTGCCCCAGAAGGTGCGCCTGGGTCCATAGGCGTCGAAGACGCGGCGAATGTAAGGGTGCACGGATCGAAAAGGATACGCCTTGTCGGCGGCGTAGCACGGCATGGCCGAGACCTTGGCGGCCACGTTCGGCCGCCTGGCGAGCGCCAGAACGTTGTCCAGGGTGGCGAAGTTGGTCGCTTCGCTCACGTCCTTGGCGCTCTTCAGCCCGAGATGATCGAGCACCAGGCGCAGGCCGGGATACCGCTCGGCGATCTTGTCGGCGAGGTGCATGTATTCATGGTGGAACAGCACCATCGCGGGGATGCCCGCCTTCTCCATCTCGCCCCACACCCAGTCGAAGCGGCCGTCGAGCAAAGGCTTGCGCAGGATCTCGGTATGGAAGGTGAAGCGCATGCCCATCATGCCCTTCTGCTTCCGCCAGCCGGCGATCTGGTCCCTTGCACCGGGTGCGTCGGGATCGAGACGGCCCATGATGCAGAAACGGTCGGGATGGCTCGCCGTGGCATCGAGCGCCACATCGTTGCGATCGCCCTCCCACGACGGCGGCACGATGACGACGCCGTCGACGCCGGCCTTGTCCATCTCGGCCAGGAGCTCTTCCTTGCCGAGCGGCGCGCGATGCGGCTCGGCGCGCGCCGGCCACGGACGCTCCGGCGTGTTGGCCGCCCAGATGTGAACCTGGGCGTCGACGATCTTCATCCTTTCCTCCCTTGCAGCCGCGTCACGGCGACGCGAACCCCGACCATGACGAGCCATGTACCGAGCGCCCACACGATAGCGAAAACCAGCACGACTTCAGCGCTGCCAAAGGCCGAGCGACCGCCATGCAGCCGCTGGACGATCAGAAGCATGGCGGCGAAGAGCACGGGAGCAGCCAGACCGGTGTGTCGCCCGAACAGCCACTCGACCAGCACCGCCGCCACGGCACCGGACAAGCCCGCCCACAGCGCACCCGAAACGTGCAATGGCAGCGCGACGCGCCGGATTTCCTGGACCGCGGCCTTGTTTGGAAGAACCGACTCCGGCTGCAGCCCGAAACGGACGAAGAGCCAATACGCCACCTGGCTCAGCACCAACATACAGAGCGCACCGGCCAGGAACCCGACCGCGGCCGTGCCGAGCCAGCGCCGCATGCGGCCCTATCGCCAACCCAACGCGGCGCGCATTCCGCGGGCGATCAGCCACATGCCGAGGCCCCAGAAGGCATAGACCAGCGGCAGCACGACGATGATCGGCATGCCGGGCATATTGAAGCGCCCGCTCTTGATGGGCAGCACGACGGTCCAGTTGACGATCGCCACGACGACGGCGGCGAACAGCATCCAGCCCAGCACGCCTGCCAACGCACCGGGCAGCCTCGGCACAAGGAGGGCCGCGACGATGCCCCACAGGCCGCCCCAGAAAGCGGACGACACGATGGTCGGCACGCCCCACGGCGGCACGCCGCGCATGTTGTAGATGCCCGCCCGCGTCAGGCCCATCTCGTTGGTGATCCAAAAGCCGAGCTGATGGAAAACGAGAACACTCACCGCGCCGGCGACGAAGCCGACCACGACGGTACGCATCCACTTGCTCATGCGATGCCTCCCGCGCTTGGCTGGCGGTCGCGCCACGGCCGCGCGCGTTCCAACTGGGCCGCCAGGGAAAACAGCATTTCCTCCGATCCGAAACGGCCCGCGAAGTGCAGGCCGATCGGCAGTCCGTCGCCGGTCCAGGCAAGCGGGACCGACATCGCCGGCACGCCCGCGACGTTGCAGACCGATGTAAAGGCCACCATCGGCGCCAGCTCCGCCTGGTACTGCTCCATACTGCCGTCCATGCGCACCGCGCCGAGCGGTAGCGATACGCGGGCGATGGTGGGCGACAGCAGCACGTCGTGCCGTTCGAAAAACGCGCCGAGCCGACGGCCGGTGCGATGGAAGGTCTGCACGGCGCGGATGTAGTCGTCGGCGATGATGATGCGACCCTGCTCGGCGGTCTGGCGCGTCACCGGCTCGAGATCGTCCGGGCCCGGGATGCGGCCGTTGGCGCGGACCTGGATGTTCGTCCAGGTGTTGGCGGCCATCACCGTACCGAACGCGGCTGCTGCCGCCGCGGCATCGTAGTCCGGGCACTCCTCCTCGACGTGATGACCGAGCTCTTCAAGCAACGTCGCCGCGTTCTCGACAGCGGCGACGAGCACGGGATCGAGCGCATCGCCGCCGACGGGCCGCCGCATGAAGGCAACGCGCAGCCTGCCCGGCGCGCGCTGTGTCGCCGCCAGGAACGATCCGGCCGGTGGCGCGGCATAGGGGTCGCCGGGTTCGCTCCCGGCCACGGCATCGAGCAGCGCCGCGCTGTCGCGCACTGAGATCGACAC
>JAEWIV010000078.1 GCA_023386865.1 Pseudomonadota bacterium | reverse complement strand
GAGGCGCCGCGCTTCGCCAAGCTCAAGCTTGAAGGCGTCACGGGCGCCGACGAGATGTTCACCGCGCTGCAGCCCTACGGCGTGCCCAATGTGCCGTTCGACCTGGCCCTCGACTACAACCTCGACCCGGCGACCAAGGTTCTCGACATCAAGACGCTGGAGATCGCCATGCGCGGCCAGGCCAGGTTCGCCCTGTCGCTGGTAGTGGATGGCGTCAGCGACAAGACCAGCGGCATCGCCGGCGCCAAGGATGACGCTCTCCTGCGCACCGCCTCGCTGACCGTCGACGACACCGGCCTCTTGGCGAAGCTCTTGCCGGCATGGGCCAAGGAAGAAAGCATGCAGCCCGAGGAGCTGGTGCAGACGGCGCTCGTTGGCCTCGCCGCCTTCGCCGCGCAGCAGGGGCCTGACACCTTGAAATCGCTCGATGCCGTCGCCTCCTTCATCAGCGACTGGAAGGCGCCCAAAGGGCCGCTGGTGCTCGGCCTGAAGCCGGCCAAGACCGCCGCTCTGGCCGACCTTCTCGAAAAGGTGGCCATGCCGGACGCGCTCACGACCGAGTTCGGCTTCACCGCGACCTATCCCGGCACCAAGGCGGGAGCGGCCAAGGCCGGCGCGAAGTAGGAACCGAGAGCAGGGAGGAAACGATGAAGCGGCGAACCCTGGTTGCGGCCGGACTGGCATTGCCGGCGGCGTGGCCGGCGATGGCGCAGCAGGCCTATCCGTCCAAGCCGATCCAGGTCTTCGTGCCCTTCCCACCGGGCGGCGTGGCCGACATCACGGCGCGACCGCTCGCCCATGTGATGGGCCGCCTGGTCAAGCAATCGGTCGTGGTGGTGAACAGGCCCGGCGCCGGCGGTTCGGTCGGCGCCGCGCAGGCCGCGCGCGCCGCGCCCGATGGCTACACGCTCCTGCTGGCCCTGTCGTCGATCTCGGTGCTGCCGGTCGCCGATCGCCTGCAGGGACGGCCGCCGGCCTACGAGCTCGACCAACTCGCGCCGGTCGCGCTCATCAGCGCCGATCCGACGGTGCTGGTCGTGCGCGCCGACGGTCCCTACAAGACGCTGAAGGATCTCGTCGACGCGGCCAAGGCCAAGCCGGGCACCATCAACTACGGCTCGTCCGGCGTGTACGGCACGCTGCATGTCGCCATGGAGATCTTTGCCCATGCCGCGGACATCAAGTTGTTCCATGTCCCCTATCAAGGCGGCGGTCCGGCCGTGGCGGCGCTGCTCGCCGGCCAGATCGATGCGCTCGCCTCGGGACCGGCGCCGGCGATCGGTCAGATAAAGGCCGGCAAGATGCGCGCCCTCGCCGTCTGGGGAGACAAGCGGCTGCCGGCAATGCCGGACGAGCCCAGCATGAAGGAGCTGGGCTACGACGCGACCTTCTACATCTGGTCGGGCCTGTTCGCCCCGGCCGCCACAGCGCAGCCGGTGATGACGACCTTGCGCGAGATCGTGAAGCGCACAGTAGAGGACGCCGAGTTCATCGAGGCGATGGACAAGGTCGAAACGCCGATCGCCTACCTCGATGCGCCGCAATTCAAGACGTTCCTCGACCGCGATGCCGAAAGGCTCAAGCTCGCGGTCGAGCGCATCGGCAAAGTACCAGAGAACTGACCCCTTCTAATTCTGATACGGTGTGCGCATCCGTGCGATCTCGGCCTCGGTCGGCTCGTAGGGTTTGCTTGCCGGGTCGAACCGGGTCCAGCCCTGTCCGCGATAGGCGCCGCGCCGTTCGACCGGATCGATCGGCCGATGGCGGTTCATGATCTGCTGCACGAAGGCCGCGTTGCCGTCGGCCGCACGCACGCTGACCAGGGTGCCGCCGCGGCGCACGGCTTCGCAGTAGACATGGGCCTCCTCTTCCGGCACGCCCGCCTTCACCAAGGCGCCGACGACCCCACCGGTCACGGCGCCTGCGGCAGCACCGGCCGCCGTCGCTACCAGCGCGCCGGCCGCGACCACCGGACCGAGCCCGGGGATGGCGATCACACCGAGCCCGGCGAGAAGGCCGGCCGCGCCGCCGAGCGCCGCGCCCACGCCTGCCGCCGGACCCGCTGCCGATCCCTCTTCCAGGCGGGCGGTCTCGTCGCAGATGTACTTGTTGGCGATCAGGTTGATGTCCGAGCTCTTGATGCCGGACGCTTCGAGATCGGCCACGGTCTGCCGAGCCTGACCATAAGTGTCGTAGACGCGCGTGATCGTCTGCATGATCGACTGCTCCTATTGACTGACCACGTTTCCTTTGAAGTCGACGGCGACCTTGACGGTCTTGCCGTCTTTCATCGCATTGCCGCGCCACACGCCGTCCCCGTCCTTGACCAGGGACGAAACGCTGGTGAAGCCGGCGGCGACGATGCGATCCTTGGCCTGCCCCTCGGTAAAGCTGTTGGCGCCCTTGAGCGGCGCGCCAGGCTCGGGCGCCTTCGCCATGAAGATGTCGGCTTGGCAGGACTTCATGAATTCCTGTTGCGTGATCCGACCATCGACCGGCGCGACGTGGGCGCGCACGCGATAGTAGGCGAGATAGCGATCCGCCTCGGGACCGACCAGAACCCCGTCCTTGTCGCCGTCTGCGCTCTTCCACTGCGCCGCGCAATCGGCCTCAGACGCGGGCCACGCGGTTATCGGCAGCAAAGCGCAACCGGCCAAGAGCACGGCAAGTGCAGATTTTCTGCTCATGACTCGTCTCCAGATCATGCGGGTCGGCCTGTCCCGGATGAACGCGACCGCGGGCAACCCGTTCCGCGACGGGCGCGTTCCTGATGTGCAACGCCCAATCCCGGGCGTTGCGGAATGCCATGGAGGGCGAGCGATGAACGATCCGAAGGACCGGAACCCGCAGCAGTCCCCGCAGGACCGTGACCAGCAGCAGCGTGAGCGCCAGCAGCGCCAGCAGCAACAGCGCCAGAACCGGCAGCAGCCGAACCAACAGCCCAACCAGCAGCCGGCCCAGAATCCGAATCCGCAGCAGATGGACGAATAAGGCTCGGTCTTGCGCATGAGAGGAATGCCCGCCAATCGGCGGGCATTCCTTTATCGAGGAGAGAGACATGACGACGCCGCCGCGCGAACTGCCGCCCGTGCCGCCGCCGCCGGGCAAGACCGATCCGATCCCGCCAGAATTGCCACAGCCCGGCGGGCCTCAGCCCGAGGACGCGCCACCGCCACCGCCTCATCCGACCGGGCCGCCGGCTCCGGTCGCGTGAGCTTTACTTGTCGTGAGGCTCCGGACGAGATCAATGAAAAGCGGATCACCAAGAACGTTCGGAGATGCCCATGACCTTCGATGCCCTCGCAGTAACCTGGTCACCGCGGCTGCTCAGCATCCTGCGAATCATGTCCGGGCTGCTCCTGTTGCAGCATGGGACCGCCAAGCTCCTGAGGTTTCCGGCAGGAGCCGTCCCGCCGACGTTCAACCTGAACTCGATGCCGGGCTATGCCGGCTTCATCGAGTTCGTGTGCGGCATCCTTCTGGTCATCGGCCTGTTCAGCCGGCCGGCCGCTTTCATCGCCTCCGGCACGATGGCCGTCGCCTACTTCATGGCACACGCGCCGCAAAGCTTCTTCCCGATCCTCAATCGCGGCGAGCTGGCCGTGCTCTACTGCTTCGTCTTCCTCTATCTCGCGGCAGCGGGCCCCGGTCCGTGGAGCGTGGACGCAGCGCGAAACAGGTCGCTTAACGCTGCCTAATTCCGGCTGTAATGAAGACCGAAGAAGGACGGCCGCCTTGTGCGGCCGTCTTGCTTTGCGTCAGAGTCCAGGAGGAACGATCGTGCTCAAGCGTCGCCATTTCACCACCCTCGCAGGCGCCACCGCCCTCGGCGCGCCGATGGCCGCAGTCGGCCAGGCGCGCTGGAAGCCGGAGAAGCCGATCATGATCTACAACCCTTTCGCCGCGGGCGGCGTCACCGACGTGCACATCCGCATGCTGGGCGAGACCGTAACCAAGGTGCTGGGCCAGCAGGTCATCGTCGACGTGAAGGCGGGTGCGGCCGGCACTCTCGCCCCGGCGATGCTGCTCAACGCCAAGCCGGACGGGCATACCCTCGCCTGCATGAGCATCAACAGCCTGCGCTATCCGCACTACCAGAAGACCAACTGGGACCCGCTGAAGGACTTCACCTACATCAGCGGTCTCAGCGGATACACCATGGGGATCGTCGTGAAGGCGACGGCGCCGTGGCAGACGCTCGAGGAGCTGATCGCCGCCGGCAAGAAGGAGCCCGAGAAATACAACTACGGCACGTCGGGCGTGGGCGGCACCGGCCAGCTCATGATGATCGAGGTCGAGCAGGTTACCGGCGCCAAGTTCACGCACGTTCCCTACAAGGGGGGTGCGGAGTGGATGCAGGCGCTGCTGAGCGACCAGGTGCATTTCCTGGCCGACGCCGCGCAATGGGCGCCGTTCGTCGACAATGGCCAGTGTCGAATCCTCGCCATGGCGACCGAGCAGCGCATTCCCAAGTACAAGGACTCACCGACCCTGATCGAGCGCGGCATCAATGTCGTGGGCCAGAGCCCCTATGGCATCGTCGGCCCCAAGGGAATGCCGCCCGAGGTCGTCGATACGATCTATCTCGCCTTCAAGGAAGCGATGGGCGAGCCCAAGGTCAACGAGTACCTCGAGAAGTTCCTCCAGTTGCCGTGGTACAAGAATCCCGCCGAGTACCGTGCCTTCGCCGAGAAGTACTATGTCGAGGTGAAGCCGTTGCTCATCAAGGCGGGGCTGGCGCAGGGTTGAGGGTCTTTCCTCCCCATCGTCATACGATGGGGAGGAACAAGGAGAGGGAGAAACGTCATGGCGCTCAAACGAGTGGCGCTCGAGATCGGCATGGGGACCGACATCCGTGGCGGCGACTACACCAAGGCCGCGGTCCGCGCCCTGCGCGACGCGCTGTGGCACAACTCGTTGACCGTTGCGACGGCGGTCGGCAAGTCGAGCGACGACATGCAGGTCGAGGTGCTGATCGGCGTGCCGAGACCGGACCTGGTCGACAAGAAGGAAGTATTGGCGGTGCTGCCCCATGGCAGCGGCACGGTGAACGTCGTCGAAGGCGGCCTTGAGATTCCCAACGAGGCCGGCACGGACAAGACGGTGATCGCCCAGGCGGCCGCCGTCGTCCGGCTCGACCTGTAAGGAGGCCGCGATGCCCGCCAAGAGAGTCCTCCTCGAGCTCGGCACCGGCAACGCCCTGCACGGCGGCGCCTACACCAAGGCCGCGCTGCGCGCGGTGCAGGACGCCCTGCACCACAGCTCGCTCGCCATGATCCGCAGCCTCAAGGTCAATCCCAAGACGGGCATGTTCGTCGACGTCACGATCGGCGTACAGCAGCCCGACAAGGTCGACCTCGAGAAGGTTCGGGCGTCGCTGCCGCACGGCGTCGTCACGGTGAAGGCGGTCAAGGGCGGGCTGGACGTTCCCGATCCCGAGAACAACGATCCCGCCGTCATCGCCAGCGCGGCGGTCTGCGTGCGGCTGGACCTGCCGTGATGCTGCTCTACGAACACCCGCTTTCGTCCTACGCCCAAAAGGTCAAGATCGCGCTTCGCGAGAAGGGCCTCGACTTCAAGGCCGAGACGCCGGCGGCGCTCGGCTCCGGCAAGGCCGGTGGCGTGTTCGCGACGGCGAGTCCGCGCAATGAAGTGCCGGCCCTGATCGACGGCGCCGTGCGGGTCTTCGATTCGACCATCATCCTCGAATATCTCGAGGACAAGTTCCCCTCCCCACCGCTGCTGCCGCGCGATCCAGCCGAGCGCGCCAGGGCGCGCATTATCGAGGAGGTCTGCGACACGCTCTACGAGGCGGTCAACTGGGGCCTGAGCGAGATCCGCTGGTTCAAGCGCGTGGAGGGCGAGCAGGCAGAACGGATGAAGGCCACTGCCGCCCGCCAGACCGCCGAGCTGCAGGTTTGGCTCAGCGACAAGCTCGGCATGGCGCAATGGTTCAACGGCGCGAGCTTCGGCTGGGCCGATCTCAGCGTGGCGCCCTACGTCAATCGCTCCTTCCACTATGGCTTGGGCACGCCACCCGATTCGCCTCTCGCCAGGTGGCGCGACCGCATCCGCGGGCGGCCCTCCGTCGGTGCGACCTTCCGCGAATTCGAGGCGGCTGCCGTAAGCATGGGCGATGCCGCCGACCGCCTGGCCTCGGGCGCGATCCGCCGCGAGTACCGCGACCACCGGCTGGAATGGATGATGAAGTCGGGCGGCGTGCAGATCGTCCTCGACGGGCTTGCGAAGAACAACATCCGCTTCACCTGGCCGCTGGGTTAGAGTCTTCCCGACGTGGGCCGGCGGACGCGCAGGCCGCAAGGTCGGAGAGGGGAGGTCGACGTGAAACACGTCATCCAGGTGCCGGGGGTATTGCCGTACGAGCCGTTCGGCTTCACCAACTGCGTGCGCTTCAAGGACGCGCTCTACCTGTCCGGCATCTCGGCGCTCGACCCGGAGGGGAAGATCGTCGGCACCGACATCGAGACGCAAACGCAGGAGACCTACCGGAACATCCAGAAAGTGCTGCGCGCCGCCGGATCGGACCTCGACCAGATCCTGCAGATGACGAGCTTCATCGTCGACCTGCCGGCCAACGGCGCGGGCTACGTCGCCGTGCGCAAGAAGATCCTGACCCGCTCGGGCCTATACCAGCGCGACAGTTGGCGTGGCGGCGCTCATGGTTCCGGGGCTTCTGCTCGAAGTGCAGTGCATCGCCGCAATGTCTTGAAGCGGGATGCGATCAGGAGGAAACGCCATGCTGCGCAGTGACGATCGAATCCTTACGACCCATGTGGGCAGCCTGCCGCGCAATGCAGTCCTGACCGACCTGCTCATTCGCGGCGAGGCCGGCGAAGCCATCGACAAGGCGGAGCTGCGGCGGCAAAGCGAGAGTTCGGTCCGCTACGTGGTCGACAAGCAGATGGCGAGCGGGATCGACATCGTGAACGACGGCGAGCAGCCACGCGTCGGCTTCCAGACCTACGTGGCGCAGCGCATGCAGGGCTTCGGCGGCGAATCCAGGCGGCCGCGGCCACGCGACTACGTGGATTTTCCGACGCTGCTGGCCCAGCTTCCCCATCGCTATCCCCGGCGCGCCAAGGTCTCGAACGCGCCGCAGGCGATCGCCGAGGTCCGCTACGAGGACCTGTCGGCGGCGGAGGACGAGTGCCGCATGTTCCGCGCCGCCCTCGACAAGCTGCCGTCGCCGCCCCGCGGGACGTTCATGACCGCGGCCTCTCCCGGCATCATCGCCACCACCTTGCTGAACGCCCACTACGACAGCCATGAGGCCTACGTCTTCGCCCTGGCGCGCCAGATGCGCAAGGAATACGAGCTGATAGCGCGCGACTTCATCCTCCAGATCGATGCACCCGACCTGGCGCTCGAGCGTACCACGCTGTTCCAGGACAAGAGCGTCGCCGAGTTCGTAGAGATCGCCGAGATGCACGTCGCCGCGCTCAACGAGGCGCTGTCCGGGATCCCGCGCGACCGCGTGCGCCTGCACTGCTGCTGGGGCAACTACGACGGCCCCCACATTCACGACGTGCCGCTGGCCGACATCCTGCCGGTGCTGACCCAGGCCAAGGTCGGCGCGCTCTCGATCGAGTTCGCCAACCCACGGCACCAGCACGAGTATCCTGCCCTCAAGCGGGCGAAGCTGCCGCCGGAGTTCCTGCTGCTGCCGGGCGTCATCGATACCAAGACGAACTTCGTCGAGCATCCCGAGGTCGTCGCCAACCGCATCTGCGAGGCGGTCGACGCGGTCGGCGACCGCAGCCGAGTCATCGCTTCGTGCGACTGCGGCTTCGGCACGTTCGCCGGCTCCGAGCTGGTCGCCGAGGAGGTCGTGTGGGCCAAGCTCAAGACCTGTCGCGACGGCGCCGATCTCGCGACGCGGCGGCTATGGGGCAAGCACTGAGGTTTGCCGGGCGCCGGGCTGACGTCACCCTCTCGCTTGGCGGCCGAAGAAGATCATCCCCGCGCCGGCCACGATGGCGATCACGCCGACGATGCTGGGGATTGGAATGGTGCGCTGCTGGTCGGCCGTCACCTTGAGCGGGCCGGCATCGATCACCGTGCGCTTCTCGGTGAAGGAGATGTTGTCGATCGCCAGGCCGGCGATGCCGATGGCGATCAGCATTGCGCCAAAGACGACGAGCGGTCTCATTCAGCACTCCCTGTTCTTCTGCATAGCAACGCGATGGTCGTGGGGAGGGTTCCCTCCCCCGCAGAAAGGCCGGGATTCAGGCCCTTATCAGCATTTCCTTGCCCTGCTCGATGGCGAGTCGCGCCATCGCTTCGAGTCCGGCATCGGTGGCGCTGCTGACCGGATGGCCGATCCTGGCGAACCGATAGTCCGGCATGCCGAGGACGCGGCTCATCAGTTCGGCGGCGCTCGCGAACCGGTCGGTCATGACACTGAAGGCGGGGACCAGGAGACGTTCGGCCGTTACGGAGTCGTGCAGACTGCACGATGAACAGCTGCCTCAATCTCCTATGCCGGAGATCACTGCATCCCAGTCCTTGATCTCGGCGACGATGTGGGCGTCGGCCGGCGCGCTGTAGTTGGACTTGGTGCGCATCACCACCCTGGCCACGCCATGCTCTTCGCGCAGCAGGCGGTCGAGATGGCCGAAGAACCCCTTGGTGCCTTCCTTGCCGTTGGAGATGAAGCCGATGGTCTTGCCTTCGAGCGAGCTGAGGCGCGGCGCCAGCTGGCCGGCCGGCGGGGCCTTCTCCGGCGTGGGATCGAGGACACGGAACGTCATGGTTACCTCTGCTCCTTCTTGGGCGGCTCGCAATCGACGCAGGCGCCGATCGCCATGGTGACGGCATGGCTCTTGTTGCCGAGCCATGGTGGGATGATCGCGCCGAAGCCGCCGGCGGGACCGCCCGCGGCCACCACCAGCAGCTGGTCCGGCGATTCCATCGCCGGATAGACGCTGTCGCCGCGGTCGCGCACCACGGCGCCCTTGCCGACCTCGGCCCATTCGCGGCGATGGATGCGCGCCCGCTCATGGATGAAGGCGGCGATGTCGGTCTTGCTCCATTTCGCCGCCTGCAGGTGCTCGCGCAGCTGCTTGGGAATGATCAGCGCGTAGTTGCCGGGATGGATCGAGTAGTGCCGCAGGTTGGCGCGCATCTCGGCAGCGAAGGTTTCCAGGATCTCCTCGGGCTCGGTCGTCCATTCGTTCATGATCTGGCGCGGCGCGCCCGCCGCCATCACCGTCACCGCCGAGGCCTCTTTCGGGATGCCGCGCTGCTCGGCGAGCGACAGCCAGGTCGTGTCCTCCTCGTCCTCGGCCACGCAGTAGCTGAACTTGCCGGGATGGCCCAGGGTCGAGCGGTCGATGGCACCCGGCCGCACGTCCATCAGGTTGATCAGGCAAAGCCGGACGGCGCGGCCGATCACGGCCGTCGCACGATCGCTGTTGCCCAGCGCATTGAAGCCGCCACTGGCGCCGAGCTCGAGCCGGATCGGCCCGTTCAGCACGACCAGCACGGCGCAGCCGCCGGTGCTGGCGGTGGCGCCGTGCATCAAAAAGTCGTCCTGCATCATGGCCGTCCAGGCGGTGAGCACGACCGGGAAATGCATGGGCAGGCAGCCCGCCATCACGGCATTGATGGCGAGCTTCTCGGCCGTGACCGCGAGGCCACGCACCGGCTCGATGCCGATCAGCTGGTCGGGCGGCATCATCGCCCAGTCGAGACAGGCCTGCACTGCGTCGGCCGTCGGCGGCACGATGGGCAGGCCGTCGGTCCAGCCGTTCGAGTGATAGAGCTCCTGGACCGCGGCGATGTCGTCCGCGTCGTAGGTCCGCGAAGAGAGCTGCACGTGGTTCCTCCGAAGGCCGAAGCATAGCGCCGCCGGTCCCTATGCCAACAGCAACTTGATAGACAGGATTATTGCGACGGGCGCATCAATGCCGCCGCGGCCACTCACGCCGCAGCAATACCAGGAAACCCGCCGCGGCGGGTGTCGGCTCGCGTTCGCGCAACGCGATCACGCCGATGCGCCGCACCAGGCGCGGCTCGAGCGGCACGGCACGCAGGTTGCGGCCGGCCGGCACGGCCCCGCGCGGCACGATCCCGATGCCGACGTCGGCTGCGACCAGGCCGAGCAGCGTGGCGATCTGGGTCACCACCACCATCTGGCGCAGCGGCACGCCCGCCATCGCCGCCGCGGCATCGATGGTGCGCCGGGTGCGTGAATCGGTCGGCAGCGCCACGATCGGCTGGTCGGCAAGATCGGCCAGGCCGAGCTTGCGGCGGCTCGCAAGCTTGTGGCGCGCCGAGGTCACGACACAGAACGTCTCGCGGCCAAGCGGCGTGCCGACGGCGAAGTCGGGCAGCTCGTCGACATAGCCCAGGCCGAAATCGGCAACGCCGCTGCGCACGTCCTCCATGACCGAGCCGTGCACGCTTTCGCGGACGTGGATCTCCACGCCCGGCCGGTCGGCGCGATAGGCGGCGATCAGGCGCGGCAGGAAAGCCCCCGCCACCGACATGACGCTCGACAACACGACCAGGCCGCGCCGCTCCTCGGCCACCTCGCGCACGCTCTGCACGGTGATGCCGAGATCGTTGAGCATGCGCTCGGCAACCGCGGCGAACTCGCGGCCGGCGGCGGTGACCTGCACGCGCCGCGTCGAGCGGTCGAACAGGCGCACGCCGAGCTCAGCTTCCAGCCGCTTGACCGCACGCGTCAGCGCCGGCTGGGAGATGCGCAGCCGGGCCGCGGCGGCAACGAAGCTGCCGTATTCCACCAGCGCCAGGACCGCTTCGAGCTGGCGGGCGCTAAAATCGGGAAGGGCCGCGCGCAGCATCAGGTCCCGAGCATGATGGCGCGATGCCCCTGTAACGCCTGGCCTCCCCGTCTCGTCTTCAAGTCAGAACTGTCACGGGAGAAGACGATGGAAGAGTCCGGGTTGATGAACTGGATCGTCGCATTGGGCGTCATAGCCGTCGCAGCCATCATCTGGGGTTATCCCTTGTCCCGCATTTGCCGGCGTGCCGGCAAGTCGCCGGCGATCGGGTGGATGGCGGGGAGCATCGGCCTGTACTTCTTCGGCCCCGTCTGGTGCGTCTGGTGGCTGGCCTTGTCCAAGTGGAACCCGCCCCAGCCGACGCCCTAGGCCGCCAACATGCGCTCGCGATTACGTTCGCGCAGGATGGGCATCACCCACCTGCCGAAGCGCTCGGCCTCCTCGTCATGCAGGTAGCCCGAGAGGCAGAAGGAGTGGCAGCCGAGATCGATGAAGTCCTGCAGGGTCGCCGCGCACTGCTCGGGCGTGCCGACCACGGCGATGCCCGCGCCCGGCCGCACCTGGGTGATGCCGGTCCACAGGTTGCGTTCGATGACCTCGCCTTGGGCCGCGAGCTCGCGCACCCGGCGATTGGCCTCGGAGGTGGCCAAGCGTTCCTTCACGAAGGCTTTCTGGGACTCGCTGGCATGGCCGACGAGCTCGTGTGCGAACTCCCAGGCCTCCTCCTCGGTCTCGCGGCAGACGATCTGCAGACGCATCCCGAAGCCGATGGCGTTCTCGCGGCCGTGGCGGGCGGCCATGCCGCGGATCACCGCCATGTTCGAGCGGATGCGCTCGTAGGTGTCGCCCCAGAACAGGTGCACGTCGGAGTGCTTGGCCGAGATTTCCCAAGCCTGCTGCGAGCCGCCGCCGAGGTAGAAGCGCGGATACGGCTTCTGCAGCGGATGAGGGCGAATCTGCGCGCCCTTGAGCTGGTAGAACTTGCCGTCCCAGGTGAGCGGGCCGCGCGCACTCCACAGCGCCTTCAGGATCGAGACCTCCTCGTCCATGATCTCGTAGCGCTCCTGCTTGCCCCACTTGATGCCTTCGGACTCGTTCTCGGCTTCGCTCTGGCCCGCGATCAAGTTGATGCAGATGCGGCCACCCGAGAGCTGGTCGAAGGTGGCGATCATCTTGGCCAGCAGCACCGGGTTGATGTAGGACGGCCGCGCCGCCACCAGCATGCGGATCGACTTCGAGCGGGCGACCATCATTGCACTGGTGATCCAGGCCTCCCAGCACGCGGTCTGAACCGGCACCAGCATGTATTCGAAGCCCGCCGTCTCGGCCGCGGCGACGACACGGTCGAACAGGGGCAGCGAGGACGGTACCTGGGCGCTTGCCAAGCCGTAGGCGGTCGTGTCGCCCGCTGTCGGCAGGAACCAGCCAAATTCAAGTCTACGCATGGCTCGATTGTCCCCCGGCTGACGCTTCGGCGCAATTGTCGCTGGCCGTGTCGTTGCCGAGCAGGCACCATCCCCGCCGTCTTTTTGGGGGAAGCAGATGTTGCAGCATGGCAAGCGTCCGACAATCGCATCGCGGCACGGCATGGTGGCGGCCGCCCATCCGCTGGCCGCCGCAGCGGGCGCGCGCATCCTCGGCAACGGCGGCAATGCCTTCGACGCGGCGGCGGCGACAGCGGCGACCCTGAACGTGGTCGAGCCGTACATGTCGGGCCTGGCCGGCATGGGCATGGCGACCTGCTACATCGCGTCGGAGCGCCGGGTCCGCTCGCTCAATTTCATGAGCCTGATCCCGCGCAAGTTCCCGCTTGAGAAGCTCAGCAGCCGCGAGCAGATCCTGCGCGGGCCCATTCCGGTCGGCTCCCCCGGCAATCTCGCCGGCTGGTGCGAGATGGTCGGCACCTACGGCACCAGGAAGCTGCCGGAGCTCTTCGCACCGGCAATCCAGGTCGCCCGCGACGGCTTCGCCCTGATCGAGTTCAACGTCGAGGAGATCGGCGGCGTCACCCCCGAGCTGCGCGGCAAGGACAAGCTTTATCCGGAGTGGTCGCGCACCTATCTCGAGGGAATCGACGGCGGCCGGCCGGCCCTGGGCGCGGTGCTGAAGCAGCCCGACCTCGCCAGGACGCTGGAGGCCCTGGCGGCCGAGGGCCCGTCGCTGATGTATGGCGGCGCGCTGGGCAAGAAACTGATCGAGCGGCTGGCCGAGCTAGGCGGCACGCTCACCATGGACGACCTGATGGATACAAGTCCGACGTGGATCGATCCGGTGGCGGCGAGCTATCGCGGCCGCACCATCAATGTGCCGCCGCCGCCCTGCGAGGCTTTCCAGTATCTGCTGAGCCTGCGCATCCTCGAAGGCTTCGATCTCGGCAAGCTGCAGCGCAACGGCACCGACCATATCGACACCGTGCTGCGCGCCGTCCGCATCGCTGCGGGCGTGCGCATCGCCAACGGCGTGCCGTCACCGCAGAAGCTCGCCGAGCTGCTGTCGGACGGCCATGTCGAGACCCTGCGGGCGCGGGTGCGCGACGGCAAGCCGGTGGTCGGGCCGACCGAGCAATGGACGCCGCCGGCCAACGAAGGCCACACCACCTCGTTCTCGATCGCCGACCGGCACGGCAACATGGTGTGCGTGACGCAGAGTCTTGGCAGCGTATTCGGGTCGGGTGTGGTCGTCCCGGGCACCGGCATCTGCCTCAACAACTTCCTCTACTGGGCGGACGTGACGCCGGGCAGCCCCAACCGCGTGACGCAGGGCGACGCCATGCCGATCTGCGTGGCGCCCTCGATCGTCACCGAGGACGGCAAGCCTGTTCTGGCACTGGGCACGCCCGGCAGCTACGGAATCCTGCAGACCCAGGTGCAGGCGATGGTGCAATACGTCGATTTCGGCCTGCCGCTGCAGCAGGCGATCGAGGCACCGCGTGCGCGCCTCACCGACGGCCGCGCCGTGCTGCTGGAATCGCGCGTCGACGCTGCGGTGCGCGACGAGCTGCGCAAGCGCGGCCACGATCTCACCTCGGGTCCGGACTGGACCATGAAAGTGGGCGGCATGCACGCCGTGGCGCTCAAGGACGGCACCTACACCGGCGGCTGCGATCCGCGCCGCGATGGGTATTGCGTGCCGGCCTAGACCGGATTCCTCTCCGGACTAAGGGATGCGGGCTCGAGAGCAGCGAGCTCGAGGTCGCATGGCGCGCGGATGCGCTGTCGAGGCGTGGGGCGAGAGATATGCGGGCCAGAGCGGAATGAGATGAGATGGAACCCGCGCGCGGTTCCATCCAACCCATCATGCTCTAGCATCCAGCTCAGGCCAGCCGGTCGGCGCCGAGGTCGAGATCCCCTCCCGAATGCAACGCATGGTTGCCTGCGGCATTGTTCCATAGGAAAAGGAATGTCGCCGCGAGGGAGGAAGGAGAAGCCATGCGCCTGTTCACCGCCACGCTCGCCACCGAGACCAACACCTTCTCGCCGCTGCCGACCAGCATCGAGAACTATCGCGAGGCGGTGTTCCTGCGGCCGGGCGAGCATCCGACCAATGCGCCACGCATGTGTTGCGCGCCCCTCTTCGTCGGACGTGCACGCGCCAGGCAGGAAGGCTTCGAGCTGATCGAAGGCAGCTGCTTTGCCGCCGCCCCCGCCGGCACGACCAACCGAGCCGCCTACGAAGCCATGCGCGACGAAATCCTCGGCCAGCTCCAGGCGGCGATGCCGGTCGACGGCCTGCTGCTCGGCCTGCACGGCGCCATGGTGGCGCATGGCTATGACGACGTCGAAGGCGACATCATCG
>JAEWIV010000022.1 GCA_023386865.1 Pseudomonadota bacterium | reverse complement strand
AAGCATCCCGGCGCGGTGAAGTCGCCGATGGTCGGCACCGCCTATCTTGCGCCGGAGCCCGGCAAGCCGAACTTCGTCTCGGTGGGCGATAAGGTGACGGCGGGCCAGACGCTGCTGATCATCGAGGCGATGAAGACCTTCAACCCGATCAAGGCGCCCAAGGCCGGCACGGTCGCGCAGATCCTGGTCGACAATGCCCGACCGGTGGAGTTCGGCGAACCGTTGATGATCGTCGAATAGGTCATCGATGTTCGACAAGGTCCTGATCGCCAACCGCGGGGAGATCGCGCTACGCATCCACCGGGCCTGCCGCGAGATGGGCATCCAGACCGTGGCAGTTCATTCGACCGCCGACAGCGATGCCATGCACGTGCGGCTAGCGGACGAATCGGTCTGCATCGGCCCGCCGCCGGCGCGCGACAGCTATCTCAACATCCCGGCGATCCTGTCGGCCGCCACGATCGCCGGCGTCGACGCCATCCATCCCGGCTACGGGTTCCTGTCGGAGAATGCCCGTTTCGCCGAGGCGGTCGAGGCGCACGGCTTCACCTTCATCGGCCCGACGCCGCAGCACATCAGCATGATGGGCGACAAGATCGTGGCCAAGCAGACCGCCCAGGAGCTCGGCCTGCCGCTGGTGCCGGGCTCGCCCGGTCCGGTCGCCTCGCTCGACGAAGTCGTGGCGCTCGGGACGAAGATCGGCTTTCCGGTGCTCATCAAGGCAGTGGCCGGCGGCGGCGGTCGCGGCATGAAGGTGGTCGAGAACGCCGAAGCGGCAAGCGAGGCCTTTTCGCTGGCTCGTGCCGAGGCCAAGGCGGCGTTCGGCAACGATTCGGTCTATGTCGAAAAATATCTCGGCCGGCCACGCCACATCGAAATCCAGGTGCTCGGCGACGGCCAGGGCGCCGGGGTGCATCTCGGCGAGCGTGACTGCTCGTTGCAGCGCCGCCACCAGAAAGTGCTCGAGGAGGCGCCCTCACCCGCCCTCAACGCCGGCCAGCGCAGCAGGATCGGCGAGCTCGCAGCCGCCGCGGTGCGCAAGCTGAAATACCGCGGCGCCGGCACGATGGAGTTCCTGTTCCAGGACGGCGAGTTCTACTTCATCGAGATGAACACCCGGCTGCAGGTCGAGCACCCCATCACCGAGGCCATCACCGGCATCGACCTGGTGCGCGAGCAGATCCGCATCGCCGCCGGTGCGGCGCTGGGCCTGACCCAGGACGACATCAAGTTCGAGGGCCATGCCATCGAGTGCCGCATCAACGCCGAGAATCCCGACACCTTCACGCCGAGCCCTGGCCGCATCGCCGACTATCATCCCCCGGGCGGATTGGGGGTGCGCGTCGATTCCGGCCTCTACACCGGTTATGCAATCCCACCGTTCTACGACTCGATGGTCGCCAAGTTGATCGTCAACGGCACGAGCCGCAACGAATGCCTGATGCGGCTGCGCCGCTCCCTCGAGGAGTTCGTGATCGGCGGCATCGAGACCACCATCCCGCTCCACCAGCGCATCATCGGCGAGCAGGCCTTCATCGACGGCGACTACGATATCCACTGGCTGGAGAAGCTGGTCGGCTTGAAGAAGTAGAATGCGATGCGAGTGTGCCGACTCGTGGACCTCCCTCCGCTTCGCGGATTCCGCGAGGTAGACCCTGCGGGCCACTTCCCCAGCTTGGCCGGGGCGGAATGAGTCATGGAGATCACGCCCGAGCTCCTGCTGCAGGCCTATCGCATCGGCGTCTTTCCCATGGGGGAGCGCCGCGACGATCCGAAGCTCTACTGGCTCGACCCGCGCCTGCGCGCCGTTTTGCCGCTGGACGGCTTCCACCTGCCTCAGCGCCTGAAGCGGACGGTCCGCGGCGGCCGCTTCGACGTGTCGGCCGACAGCGCCTTCGCCGACACGGTACGGGCGTGCGCCGAGCCGCGGCCGGGCCATCCCGAGAGCTGGATCAACGAGCCGATTATCGACCTCTATACCGAGCTGCACCGGCGCGGCCATGCGCACAGCGTCGAATGCCGCCTGGACGGCCGCCTGGTCGGCGGTCTCTACGGCGTGTCGATCGGCGCGGCGTTCTTCGGCGAGAGCATGTTCAGCCGCGAGCGCGATGCCTCCAAGGTGGCGCTGGTCCATCTCGTGGCACGGCTGATCAGGGGCGGCTTCAGGCTGCTCGACTGCCAGTTCATGACCGAGCATCTCCGGAGCTTCGGAGCGATCGAGATCCCGCGCGAGGAATTTCGTGGCCTGCTGGCCGATAGCATCGACCGGACGGCCAGCTTTCAGCGCGAGTTGGACGGCGAGGACCCCTGCGCCATCGTGCAGGCCAACACCCGCACGTCATAGACGCCGTGGTCGAGCGCCGACAGCGACGGTGTCGAGGCGAACATCCAGCCGGCGAACAGCTTCTCTGGCGCCTGTCCAGGCTTGTTGTCGACGATCGTGAGATAGGCGACCGCCTCCGGCGGTGCCTCCGGCACGTTCACCAGGCAATCGCCGACGGTGATGGCGAGCGTGCCGAAGCGTGTCGACTCGCCAACCGGGGCATAGAAGCGCTGGGTGCGCGCCGTCACCTTGTCGAGCCCCTGCAGCTCGGCGACCCGCTTACCTGCGGCATCCGGCATGGGCCGCAGGTTGGCGTTGGCCGTAGGCGGCGGCTGCGTCGTCGGCTGTTGCGGCGGCGCCGGCCGGGCTGGCGTCTGGGCCACGGCGGTAGCCGCGAAGCCCGCCAGCAGCACGAGGATGAGAGGAGCCCGCACGCCTATTTCTTGGCGGTATGACGCGCCTCGAGCCCGTCGATCAGCTCGTGCAGGGCCGCTTTGATCTGATCGGCATCGCATCCCATCAGGACTCCGTCCTCCAGCGCGTCGGCGCAGAGGCTTTCGATTTCCTGGATGTTCTGGTTCAGCACTTTGATCTTTTCGAGGCAGGACACCGGCTTGCCGTCGGGTTGGCGCCAGACCGTCGTCGCCTTGGGGGTGCGCGCGTTCATCACTTCGATCCCGAGCTCGTGCCACCGAACATGAACTTGGCGATCAATTCCGACAATGGAATGGCGCCCTGGGTCATCTGGATCTCGCCGCCGGGAGGCAGCGTCTTGGCGTCGCCGCCGGGTTCCAGCACCACGACCATGCCACCGAGCAGCGACTCGCTCACGATCTTGGCGTGAGTATCGGCAGGCAGGCCGACATTGGACGACACCATCATGCGCACCACGGCCTGGTAGGTCTTGCGATCGAGGTCGAACCCGGTGACGGTGCCGACCTTCACGCCGCTCAAGGTGACGTCGGCACCACGCTTCAGCCCGTCGATGCGGTCGAAGCGCGCGATGATTTCGTAACCTGCCGGACCGCTGCGATCCGACTTGGCAAAGGCATAGAAGACGAACACGCCGGCCACCACCAGGACCAGCGCGCCCACGATCGTCTCGACGATATTGCGGCCCACGGCAGTCCCCTAGCCCGGACGCCAGGCCTCATAGGGAGGCTTTGGCTTCTCGCCGGTGGAAAGCGTGTGGCCCGGCGGACGATAGGCAAAGTCGGTCCCGGTGAGGTTGGGCACATGCTCCTTCTGCCACGCCTTGCGCGGCAGCCCGCCCGCCGGTGGCACAACGTTCGTCGTGTGATGCAGCCAGCCGTGCCAGTCGGGCGGAACGCGCGACGCTTCGGCAACGCCGTTGTACATCACCCAGCGCCGCCGCCGGCGGCCGGGAACGACGCGCTTGTCCTGAAAGTAGCGATTGCCTTCTGCGTCGGTGCCGACGAGCTCGCCGCGCATTTTCGTGAAGAGCCAAGTGCCGAAGGTCATTGATGAAACCACGCTGCGAGGGTGACCGCGCCGCTTGTACGCGTGCGCCTGATAACGCGCAACGCGACGCATCCGAGCGAGCGTTCCAGCTGGTTTGGCGACATGCGATTCACCTGTTTTTGGAGACTGTTGCGCGCTTGCATCATCTAGTACCACCCTTACACAGATCTACAAAATGTAGTTGCGCACACAAGATTTTGTAATTTAGTATCTCTCCGTGCCCATATGTGCGTGCTCGTTGTGACAGAGCACACCCCGACAGGGTCATCGAATGAACGGGAACTGGGCACGGGGGATCGTCGATGCGCTTTGAGCGTCGGTATACGCAAGCAGGAAGATCGCCGTTCGCAGGAATGGCGTTTCGCGCTGTCGATTCCGAAATACGCAATCCAGACGGTTCCGTTGTCTTCAGCATGAAGGGCATCGACGTGCCGGCCGAATGGTCGCAGGTCGCCGCCGATGTGCTGGCACAAAAGTACTTCCGTCGCGCCGGCGTCGCCGCCCGCCTCGCCAAGGTGGCGGAGCACGACGTCCCGGAATGGCTGTGGCGTGCGGTGCCCGACCAGGCCGCCCTCGCCGATATGCCGCAAGCCGAGCGCTTCGGCGGCGAGACCAGCGCACGCCAGGTCTTCGAGCGCATGGCTGGCGCCTGGACGTACTGGGGATGGAAGGGCGGTTACTTCGACAGCGAAGAGGATGCCCGCGCCTTCTTCGACGAGCATTGCTACATGCTGGCGGCGCAGATCTGCGCGCCCAATTCCCCGCAGTGGTTCAACACCGGGCTGCACTGGGCCTACGGCATCGACGGCCCGGGCCAGGGACATTGGTTCGTCGATCATCGTGACGGCGAGGCCCGCCCTTCGTCTTCCGCCTACGAGCGGCCACAGCCGCATGCCTGCTTCATCCAGAGCGTCGACGACGACCTGGTGAGCGAGGGCGGCATCATGGACCTGTGGGTGCGCGAGGCGCGCCTGTTCAAATACGGCTCGGGCACCGGCTCCAACTTCTCCCGCCTGCGCGGCGAGGGCGAGCGCCTGTCGGGCGGCGGCAAATCGTCGGGCCTGATGTCCTTCCTCAAGATCGGCGATCGCGCGGCAGGCGCCATCAAGTCGGGCGGCACAACGCGGCGCGCCGCCAAGATGGTGTCGGTCGACATCGACCATCCCGACATCGAGCAGTTCATCGCCTGGAAGATGCTCGAAGAGCAGAAGGTCGCCGCCCTGGTCGCGGGTTCGCAGCTCGCCAACCGGCATCTCAACGGCGTCATGCGGGCGTGCCTCGACGCCGACGGCGATGCCGCGTTCGATCCGCGCAGGAACCCGGCGCTGCGCCGCGCCATCGTCGCCGCCCGTCAGGCCGCGCTGCCCGAGAACTACATCCAGCGCGTCATCCAGTTCGCCCGACAGGGGTACCGCCACATCGAGTTCCCGACCTTCGATACCGATTGGGAGTCGGAAGCCTATCTCAGTGTCTCGGGGCAGAATGCCAACAACTCGGTTCGCGTCAGCGACGCCTTCCTGAACGCGGTCGAGCAGGACCGGGAATGGGCGCTGACCGAGCGCACCACCGCCAAGGTCGCCAAGACGGTGAGCGCGCGCGCCCTGTGGGACAGCATCGCGGAGGCTGCCTGGCATTCGGCCGATCCCGGCGTCCAGTACGACACGACCATCAACGACTGGCACACCTGCCCGCAGTCGGGGCGGATCAACGCATCGAACCCGTGCTCGGAATACATGTTCCTCGACGACACGGCGTGCAATCTCGCGTCGCTGAACCTGATGCGGTTCCGTCGCGCCGATGGCACGATCGACGTCGCCTCGTTCGAGCACGCCACGCGCCTGTGGACAGTCGTGCTCGAGATCTCGGTGATGATGGCGCAGTACCCGTCGCGCAGGATCGCCGAGCTTTCCTACCGCTACCGCACCCTCGGCCTGGGCTACGCCAATCTCGGGGCGCTCCTCATGTCGTCGGGCCTGGGTTACGACAGCACCAAGGGCCGGGCGATCGCCGGCGCCCTCACGGCGCTCATGACAGGCGCCGCCTATGCGACGTCGGCCGAGCTGGCCGGCTGGATGGGGGCATTCCCCGGCTACGCCGACAATCGCGACGACATGCTGCGGGTCATCCGCAACCACCGCCGCGCCGCCCACGGCGAGACGGCCGGCTACGAGGCCCTTGCGATCGCCCCGCAGCCGCTCGACACCGCCAACTGTCCCGACGCCCCCCTCGTTGCGGCGGCAACAAAGGCCTGGGACAAGGCTCTGACGCTGGGCAAACGACACGGTTTCCGCAATGCCCAGGTCTCGGTCATCGCTCCGACCGGCACCATCGGCCTGGTGATGGATTGCGACACCACGGGCATCGAACCCGACTTCGCCCTGGTCAAGTTCAAGAAGCTGGCGGGCGGCGGCTACTTCAAGATCATCAACCGCACCGTCCCGCTGGCGCTCGAGACGCTGGGCTACGATCAAGCGGCCATCGAACGCATCGTTGCCCATGCCGTCGGCCACGGCTCGCTGGCCGGAGCGCCGGCGATCAACCATGACACGCTGGCGGCGCGCGGATTCGACCGCGAAGCGATCGACCGTGTGGAAAAGTCGATCGCGACCTCGTTCGACATCCGCTTCGCCTTCTCCCGCTACACGCTGGGCGATGCCTTCTGCCGCGACGTGCTGGGTCTCGACGATGCAGCGCTTGCCGATCCCAGGCTCGACGTGTTGGCGCGCATCGGATTCTCCCGCAGCGATATCGCAGTTGCGAACGATCATGCGTGCGGGACGATGAGCATCGAAGGCGCGCGCGATCTCAAGCGCGAGCATCTCGCGGTGTTCGATTGTGCGAATCCCTGTGGACGAGATGGCACTCGCTGCTTGTCTGCGGAGAGTCACATACGCATGATGGCTGCAGCCCAGCCGTTTGTATCGGGCGCCATCTCCAAGACCATCAACATGCCCAACGCAGCTACGGTCGAGGATTGCCGCAAGGCTTATGAGATGTCGTGGAAGCTCGGCCTGAAAGCCAACGCTCTCTATCGCGACGGTTCGAAACTCTCGCAACCGCTGTCGGCCATGGCATTGGGTGAAGACCTCGCTGCCAATGACGATCTCGCCGACATGACGCCGCTGGCGCGCGCGCCGGTCATTGCCGAGCGCATCGTCGAACGGATCGTCGAGCGCGAGGTGCGGGCCGGCCGCGAGAGCATGCCGGCGCGCCGCAAGGGCTACACGCAGAAGGCGATCGTCGGCGGCCACAAGGTCTATCTGCGCACCGGCGAGTACGAGGACGGCAAGCTCGGCGAGATCTTCATCGACATGCACAAGGAAGGCGCCGCCTTCCGCAGCGTGATGAACAACTTCGCCATCGCGATCTCGATCGGCCTGCAATACGGCGTGCCGCTCGAAGAATTCGTCGAGGCCTACACCTTCACGCGCTTCGAGCCATCGGGCATGGTCGAGGGCAACGACGCCATCAGGATGTCGACCTCGGTGCTCGATTACATCTTCCGCGAGCTCGCGATCTCCTACCTCGGACGCTCCGATCTCGCCCATGTCGAGCAGTCCGACCTGAGGCCCGACAGCGTCGGCCGCGGACAGATCGAAGGACTGCCGGAGCCCGGCACGGATGCGGCCGAGGCGGCCGCGGTCGCGGTCAATCGGATCGCCAGCGTCGGCTACGTGCGCAGCAACCTTTACGTCTTGAATGGCCGGACGGCCGGCATCGCCGCCGCCCAGCCCACCGAACTGATGGACGGCTCAACCGTCGCCTTGGCGCCTGACGCCACGGCGGCCGTCCTCGGCGTCGCGGTCGGAGAGGCATCCTCCTCCGCCCTTGGCTCCGCCCTCGAGGCGAAGCTCAAGGGTTTCGAAGGGGATGCCTGTCCGGAGTGCGGCAACTTCACCATGGTCCGCAACGGGACGTGCCTCAAATGCACGACCTGCGGCGGCACCACGGGATGCAGTTGAGCATGCGTGACGAAGCGTACCCGCGTACCCCGGGGTTCCCACGGTTGGGCGCCTCAAAGCTAACCATAGGAGACAGTTATGGCTGCTAAGAAGAAGGCTGCTAAGAAGAAGGCTGCTAAGAAGAAGAAGCAGTAAAAAAGGAAAGGGCGTAGGCCAAAGCCTTGAGCTTTGGCCCCTCTAACCGAACGCCTTTCGGCTTCCGCGTGGGTGCCCTCATGGCCCCACCGGAAGCCACCTTCTAACGACAAGTCATCAAGCCAATAAGACGTCCCGCCTTTGGGGGCGGAAAGGCGTAACTGTACGGGTCCGGCGACCTCGGTCTGCCGGACTTCTTTTATGTGGGCGCCACACCCGCGATGCCTTGATGCAGTCCAGTTTCGGCTCTACATAGCGGAACATGGATACTGACCAGTCAGTCAATATCTCGCTTAATGAGGATGAGCCGCCAATCCGGATTCGTCGGCCCGACGACCGAGCGTCGGAGATTGCCCGGGCGGCGCTGGAGCTCTTTATCACCAAGGGCTTTGCGGCGACGAAGCTCGAGGACGTCGCCAAGGCCGCGGGCGTCAGCAAGGGCCTGCCCTACCTCTATTTCAAGAACAAGGAAGAGCTGTTCAAGGCGGTGATCGTGGAGGCGATCGGTGAGCCTCTGGTCCGCGCCAACGAGTTGGTGGACAGCTTCGAAGGCACGACCGAGCAGTTGCTGCGGCTGCTGGTGGCGCGGTTCCGCGAGTTCTCCGAAAGCCCGGTGGGCGGCGTGATCAAATTGATCCTGGCCGAGGCCGGCAACTTCCCGGACGTGGCCCGCTTCTACTGCTCGAACTTCGACCTCCGCGGGCGCGCCTTGTTCGCCAAGATGCTGCAACGCGGCGTCGAGCGCGGCGAGTTCGGGCCGATCGCCGACATCGACATGACCGCGATCATCTTCGCCCAGCCGCTCGCCATGCATGCCGTGTGGCTGCGCTCGATCGCCCCCTACGACGAAACCCAGCCGGTCGACGGCGACCGCTTCTACGACGCTTACATCGACTTCGTCCTGAAAGGACTGCGGCCATGACGGTCAACCGCAAGCTGCTGCTCGGAGGCCTCGCCGCCGCCGTCGTCCTGGCCGGCGGCGCCTTCGCCTGGAAGAACGGCAAGGCGCCCGGCAACGGCGCCGTCGTCGCCTCGACGGTCAAGGGCGGAGAGCGGCCGATCGAGCTGATCGCGGCCGAGCTCTTCACGATCAAGCCGCGCGGTCTGGTCGATGTCGTGCGCTTCACCGGCGCCACCCAGCCGGTCGACCAGACGATCGTGAAGGCACGCGTCGCCGGGCGTCTCGCCGAAGTCCTGGTGCGCGAGGGCGACCGCGTCACCAAGGGCCAGGTCCTGGCACGCTTCGAGACCAACGAGCTTCAGGCCCGCGTCAACGAACGGCAGTCCGCCCTCGATGCTGCCCGGGCCGACGCGCGCTGGACGGCGCGCGACCTCGGCGACAAGGAGACGCTCGCCAAGCGCAACATCGTCTCGCAGTCTGCCCTCGATGCCGCCCGCTCGACGGCCGAGAACAAGGCCTCGATGGTGTCGGTCGGCGAGGCCCAGCTCGAGATCGCCCAGAAGAACCTGGCCGACGCCGAGGTGCGCGCCCCGTTCGATGGCGTGGTTGGTGAGCGCATCGCCAACCAGGGCGAATCGCTGCCGATCGACGGCAAGATCCTCGCCCTGCTCGACACCAGCCATGTCGAGGTCGCGGCCCAGATGCCGGCGGCCGACGTCGTGCGGCTCAGGGTCGACCAGCCCGCCACCGTGACCCTCGAGGGCTTTGGCGATCGCGAGTTCCACGGCCGTATCACCCGCATCAGCCCGACCGCGCAAGCCGGATCGCGCTCGATCCCGGTCTATGTCGAGATCATCGACCGCCACGACGCGCTGCGCGGCGGGCTGTTCGCCATGGGCTCGGTCGCTGTCGCCGAGAAAGGCCATGCGCTCGCCGTGCCGGCCGCCGCGATGCGCAAGGACGACCAGGGCGACTACGTGCTCACCGTCGAGAACGACGCGCTGGTGAGGAAGCCGGTCGGCGCCGTGCGCACCTGGGCGCGCGGCGAGCTCGTCGAGGTCAAGGGCCTGGAATCGGGCATGACCATCGTCTCGGCTCCCCTGCCCGGCCTGAAGGCCGGCCAGCCGGTCAAGGTCCTGTCGGCCCGCTAGGCACCGGCGTCCATGAAGCTCACCCAGATCGCGGTCGACAATCCGGTCTTCGCCCCCATGATGATGGTGGCGCTGCTGGTCGGTGGCCTGTTCTCCTACCGCCAGCTCGGCATCGACCAGTTTCCCAACGTCGATTTCCCGGTCGTCGTCGTCACCACCAACTATCCCGGCGCCTCACCCGAGACCGTCGAGACCGAGATCAGCCGCAAGATCGAGGAAGCGGTCAATTCCATCGCCGGCATCAAGGCGCTGACCTCGCGCTCCCTGGAAGGCCAGTCGATCGTCGTCGCCGAGTTCGAGCTCGCCGTTCCCTCGGCTGTCGCCGTCCAGGACGTGCGCGAGAAGGTCCAGCAGGTCCGCGCCCAGTTCAAACCCGAGGTCAAGGAGCCGCTGATCCAGCGCTTCAACCCCGACGACCAACCGATCGTGTCGATCGCCGTACGCTCCGACATCAGAGCGGTGCGCGACCTCACGACCATGGCCGACCAGGTCATCGTCAAGCGCCTGCAGACGGTGCGCGACGTCGGCCGCGTCACCATCGTCGGCGGCGTCAAGCGGCAGATCAACATCGATCTCGATCCCGGCCGCATGCATTCGCTGCGCGTCGGCGTCAACGACATCATGCGGGCGATCCGCGACGAGAACCAGAACTTCCCGGCCGGCAACGTCCAGCGCGGCAATGACGATCGCCTGATCGAGGTCACCGGCCGCGTCGCCGAGCCAGGCAGCTTCGCCGATCTGATCGTGGCCCGCCGTGGCCTCGCCCCGGTCTACCTGCGCCAGGTCGCCACCGTGGTCGACGGCCAGCAGGAGCTGGAGAATATCGCAGCCCTGAACGGCGAGCGCGCCGTCGCCCTCGACGTCGTCAAGACCCAGGGCGCCAACACCATCGAGGTGGCGCGCGGCGTGCGCAAGGCGGTGGCCGAGCTGCAGAAAGCACTGCCGCCCGACATCAAGCTCGAGATCGTGCGAGACAGCTCGCGCGGCATCCAGAACTCGGTCGACAACGTGCAGCAGACCATGGTCGAAGGCGGCCTGCTGACCATCGCCATCGTCTTCCTGTTCCTGCATTCATGGCGCAGCACGGTGATCACCGGGCTGGCGCTGCCGATCTCCGTGTTCGGCGCCTTCATGGTCATGGCGGCCTTCGGCTTCACCATGAACGTGCTCACCTTGATGGCGCTCAGCCTCGCCATCGGCATCCTTATCGACGACGCCATCGTGGTGCGCGAGAACATCATGCGCCACATCGGCTTCGGCAAGTCGCATCGCCAGGCAGCCCTCGACGGCACCAACGAGATCGGCCTGGCGGTGCTCGCCACCACCTTCTGCATCGTCGCGGTGTTCCTGCCGGTCGCCTTCATGGGCGGCATCATCGGCCGCTTCTTTTTCCAGTTCGGTGTCATGGTCTCGGCCGCCGTGCTGATTTCCCTGTTCGTGTCGTTCACCCTGGACCCGATGCTGTCGTCGGTCTGGTACGACCCGCAGGCGCACGGCAACGGCCGCTTCGCCCGCATCGTCAACGGCGCGCAGGAGCATGCCAACCGCGTCTATCGCGCCATCCTGGGCTGGGCGCTGCGCTGGCCCAAGCTCACGCTGCTGATCGCTCTGGCCTCCTTCCTCGGCAGTTTCGCCCTGCCCAGGTACATCGGCTTCGAGTTCGTGCCCGAGGCCGACCTCGGCGAGCAGGTCGTGTCGATCGAGACGCCGGTGGGCTCGTCACTGGAATACACCGAGGCAAAGCTGCGTCAGGTCGACGCCGCGGTGCGCGAATTTCCTGAGGTCGACTACACCTACGGCACCGTCAACACCGGCTATGCGCTGGGCAAGAACCAGGCGAGCCTCTACCTGCGGCTGAAGCCGCTCAAGCAGCGCAAGCGGTCGCCCAATCAGCTCGCCCAGCCGCTGCGCGAGCGGCTGGCCAGCATCCCGGGCATCCTGACCTCGATCAACGTGCCGGGCGGCCCGGGCGGCGGCGTGCAGAAGCAGCTCCAGCTCTCGCTGCAAGGCCCCGACACCAGCGAGCTCGACAAGATCTCGCAGGACGTGATGGCCCGCGCGCGTGCCATTCCGGGCCTGGTCGACCTCGACCGCAATCTCAAGGCTGCCAAGCCGGTCCTGTCGGTCCGGCTGCGCCGCGATGCCGCCTCCGACCTGGGTTTGGGCTCGGCATCGGTGGCGCAGTCGCTACGGCCGCTGTTCGCCGGCGACGAGACAAGCCTGTGGCGCGCCCCCGACGGCGAGAACTACACCGTCATGGTACGCCTGCCGGTCGACGACCGCACCGGCGTGGCCGACGTCCAGCGCATCTGGTTCACCGCCGGCACCGAGCCCAACGGGTTGCCGCGCATGGTGCACATCGCCCAGATCGCCGATGTCATCAACGATGTGGGCGCCTCGCAGATCAACCGGCGCGACCTCAATCGGGAAGTCTGGATCACCGCCAACGTCTCGGGCCGCTCCTCGGGCGAGGTCTCGAGCGACCTGCAGAAGCTTCTGGCCGAGACAAAGCTGCCGCCCGGCTACCGCTTCGTGTTCGGCGGCTCGACCAAGGACATGGCCGAAAGCGCGGGCTACGCCGGGCAGGCACTCCTGCTGGCGGTGATCCTGATCTACCTGGTCCTGGCGTCGCAGTTCGGTTCCTTCCTCCAGCCGATCGCCATCATGGTATCGTTGCCGATGTCGCTGATCGGCGTGTTCCTCGGCCTGCTGATCGCCGGCACCACGCTCAACATCTTCTCCGCCATCGGCTTCATCATGCTGATGGGTCTGGTGGTGAAGAACGCCATCCTGCTGGTCGATTTCTTCAATCAGACGCGCGCGCAGGGCACGCCGGCGCACGATGCGCTGATCGAAGCGGGATCGATCCGGCTCAGGCCCATCCTGATGACCACGCTTGCCATGGTGTTCGGCATGATGCCCCTGGCGCTCGGCCTGGGCGAAGGCGCCTCACAGCGCGCGCCCATGGCGCACGCGGTGATCGGCGGCCTGATCAGCTCGACTTTGCTCACCCTGGTCGTGGTGCCTGTGGTGCTCGTTTACATCGATCGGGTCGGCCTGTGGGCAAAGCGGAAATTCAGCCGCTCGGCCGACGAGATCGCCCGTCAGCACAAGCCGGCGGAATAGGCCGCTTCAGCCGACCTGCAGCAACCGGTCGGCCCGCAGATGAAGCACGCCGCCGGCACCGAGAGGCAGGCGCACGCAGCAGCCATTGCTGGTCGTGAACTCGAGATGCCGGGGCTCGTCCAAGGTCACCGACAGCACAGTCGCGCCGAGGACCAGGCAGAGCGCGTCACGCGATCCAGGCTTGGGGAAGCGATAGATCGCTTCGCCGACGACCACCTGCGGATCGGCACGGCTGCGCACGATCGGGCCGTCGAAATGGAATTCGACACCTTCGCGCGAGAAGGCGACGGCCGAAACCTCCCGGCCGACCAAGTCGGCTGGCTCGTTCAACTAGGCATCTCCTGCTCCCTGCTCGCTTATTTTGTTATGAAGTCGGCGCGAGGTCCGTGAGCTTCCGATAGTACACAACGACCTGTCAAATTCCTGGCATAATTCGCGACCCGTTTCGGGCTATGCTCTTTCCATGCCGGATGCCTCTCCGACCATCGGCCTGCGCGTCGTCGAGTCGCTTTCCGCGGTCGACGCCGACCAGTGGAATGCTTGTGCGCTGGGGCCGGGCTCGGCCGGCAACCCCTTCCTCAGCTATGAGTTCCTGAAGGCGCTGGAGGATTCAAAATCCGTTGGTCGGCGCACCGGCTGGCAGCCGCAGCATCTGCTGGCTGAAGCGGAGGACGGCACGCTGCTGGGCGCCGCCCCGCTTTATCTGAAGGGTCACAGCCAGGGCGAATACGTCTTCGATCATGATTGGGCGCAGGCTTTCGAGCGTGCCGGTGGCCGCTATTATCCGAAGCTGCAGGTCGCCGTGCCCTTCACGCCGGTGCCGGGGCCGCGGCTCTTCGTGCGGCCCGGCCCCTACGCCCCCGGCGTCGCCGATGCCATGATCGACATGCTGGCCAAGATCGCCGACGACAACCGCATCAGCTCCGTGCACGCCACCTTCTGCAGCGAGGCCGACTGGAAGCGCTTCGGCGAGCATGGCTGGCTGCTGCGCCTGGGGCGGCAGTACCACTGGCACAACAACGGCTACGGCAGCTTCGACGACTTCCTGGCCGCGCTCGCCTCGCGCAAGCGCAAGGCGATCCGCAAGGAGCGGGAGGCGGTGCGGCGCGAGGGCCTGATCGTGCGCCCGCTGTGCGGCGAGGAGATCAAGCCCGCGCACTGGGACGCCTTCTTCGCCTTCTACATGGACACAGGCGGGCGAAAGTGGGGCTCGCCCTATCTCACACGTTCATTCTTCGACATTCTCGGCTCCACCATGGCCGACAAGGTCGTGCTGGTGATGGCCGAGGCCGACGGCCAGCCGGTCGGCGGCGCGCTCAACCTCAAGGGCGACGACACGCTCTACGGCCGCTACTGGGGCTGCCTGGAGAGTCACGCCTTCCTGCACTTCGAAGCCTGCTATTACCAGGCTATCGACTACGCCATCGCCCACGGCCTGCAGCGCGTCGAGGCCGGCGCTCAAGGCGACCACAAGATCCAGCGCGGCTACCTTCCGGTTCCGACCTTCTCGGCGCACTGGATCGTCGACGGCGGCTTCCGGC
>JAEWIV010000512.1 GCA_023386865.1 Pseudomonadota bacterium | reverse complement strand
GCCTGGGACCGATCCCGTAGACGACGCCGGTCGGCCACGGCGTTGAATGGATGTCTAGTTTTCCTAATTAGCACCCAAATTGAGTGTGATTAAAAAATCACACTTCCGCCCCATTTGGGCCTAGCGGGGGCCATCGGGGGTTTCCATCTTCGTTCTGTATCTCCCCCGAACGTGGTCCCCCCAAAGCCACGTTCTAGCCTCTTCGGAGGCGCTTGGGCCTTCTTCTCACTCTCCCCCGATAAGACGGCCTTTTTCTTTGGCCCATGCTAAGGACGGCGCCGCATGGCGCCCACACTCCTCAACGTGGCGGATCTGGCCTGCCGCCGCGCCGGCAGGCCGGTCTTCGACCGCCTGTCCTTTGCCCTCTGCGCCGGCGATCTTCTGGTCCTGACCGGCCGCAACGGCAGCGGCAAGACCACGCTCCTGCGCGCGTTGGCCCTGTTGGTGCGGCCGCAGGCCGGCACCATCCGCTGGCAGGGCACCGACGTTCAGGACGATCCCGAGACCTGGCGCGGGCGCTTGGCATGGCTCGGCCATCTCGACGGTCTCAAGGGCGATCTTACGGTGCGCGAGAACCTTCTGGGCGCCGAGCAGCTGCGCGGCCGATCGGTGGCGGATGACCGGTTGCATGCGGCCCTGGCCGCTTTCGATCTCGATGCCCTTGCACCTCGGCCTCTGCGCACGTTGTCGGCCGGGCAGCGCCGCCGCGCGGCGCTCGCGCGCGTGATGTTGACCCGGGCGCCGCTGTGGCTGCTCGACGAGCCGATGAACGCGCTGGACAGCGCGGCGCAGGAAGCTTTCCGCGCCGTCCTGCGGCAGCACCTTGCCGATGGTGGCTTGGCCGTTGCCGCCACCCATGCCGACCTCGGCATTGCGGGCGCGCGCCTCTTCGAGCTCGGCGTCTCTCGCGCGGCGCTCGCATGACCGGCTTCCTCGCTCTCCTGTCCCGTGACCTGCGGCTGGTGTGGCGACGTCCAGGCGATGTTGCCGTCGTGCTCGCCTTCTTCGTCGTGGCGAGCGTCCTCTTCCCTCTGGGCATCGGCCCGCAGGCCAACATCCTGGCCCGCATCGCCGCCGGCGTGCTGTGGTGCACGGCGCTGTTCGCCTCGATGCTCTCGCTCGACCGTCTGTTCGCCGCCGACCACGACGACGGCTCGCTCGACCTGCTCCTGCTGGCGCCCTGGCCGCTCGAGCTTGCGGCGCTCGCCAAATGCGCGGCTCACTGGATTGTGACCGGCCTGCCTCTGGCCGTGCTGGCGCCCGTTCTCGGCGTCTCCTTCGGCCTTCCCGCCGATGCGTTGGCGGCCCTTGCCGCGACCCTCCTGGTCGGCACGCCGACCCTGTCGCTGATCGGCGGCCTGGCCGCGGCCCTGACGCTCGGCGCCCGCCGCGGCGGCGCGTTGCTGGCCCTGCTCGCCCTGCCGCTCTGCGTGCCGACCCTGATCTTCGGCGCCGCGGCCATCGAGACGGCGATGACGGGAGAGGATCTTCTCGCCCACATCGCCATCCTGGCGGCGCTGGCACTGGTGGCGCTCGCCACCACTCCCTGGGCCATGGCCGCGGCCTTGCGGCAGGCTGCCGAATAGACAAGAACGGGCCGGAGACCGACACAGGGCAGCAATGGCCGACCTGCATTTCCTCGCCAACCCGGCGCGCTTCCGCCGCTTCAGCCAGCGCGTGCTGCCCGGCCTGACCCTTGCCACCGTGCTGGGTTTCGCGGTCGGCCTTTATCTCGCGCTGCTGCACTCGCCCCCCGACTACCAGCAAGGCGAAACGGTCCGCATCATGTTCGTGCACGTGCCGTCCGCATGGCTGTCGATGGCGGGTTACGCGCTGCTTGCGGCACTGGGCGCCTCACTGCTGGTCTGGCGTCATCCTCTGGCGGCTCTGATGGCGCGCGCCGCCGCTCCGGTCGGCGCGTGCTTCGCCTTGATCTGCCTCCTCACCGGGTCGCTGTGGGGGCGGCCGATGTGGGGCGCCTACTGGGTATGGGACGCGCGCCTCACCTCGATGCTGCTGCTGTTCTTTCTCTATCTCGGCCACATTGCCCTGAGCCGTGCCTACGACGATCCCGACCGCGGCGATCGCGCGGCCGCCATCCTGGCGCTGGTCGGTGTCATCAACCTGCCGATCATCAAGTTCTCGGTGGATTGGTGGAACACGCTGCACCAGCCCGCCTCGATCACGCGCCTCGATGCGCCCGCCATCCATCCGACGATCCTGATCCCGCTGCTTTGGATGGCGGGCTCCTTCCTGCTGCTGTTCGTCCTGCTGGTGCTGGTGCGCACGGAGACCGAGATCGACCGTCGCCGGCTCGAAATCGCCGATCTGTCGTCGTAGCCCTGCGCGGCCGGGGGCCGGTTCGGCTGTGTGCCGGAAGGGGCATATTTGCCGCCTTCTCCCCGCCATTGCCATAGGCTAAGCCACCACCATGAGCCATGCGGTTTTCATCTGGCTGGCCTATGCGGTGGTCCTGGTCTGCCTGGGCGGACTGGTGATCGCAAGCCTCACCGCGCGCCGCCGGGTGCGCCGTGAGCTCACGGCCCGTGGACTCGACAGGAAGCGATGACTCCCAAGCGCAAACGGCTGTGGCTGCTGACGGCCTCGCTCGCCGTGCTCGGCGCTGCGGCGGCGCTGGTGCTGACCGCCCTGAACGACAACCTCGTTTTCTTCTATTCGCCGAGCCAGGTCGCCGAGAAGGCCATGCCGCCGGAGCGTCGCTTCCGGCTCGGCGGCCTCGTGGAGACGGGAAGCGTCGTGAAGAACGGGCAGGAGATCCGCTTCACGGTGACCGACACGCACAAGACGATTGCCGTCGTCTATCGCGGCCTGCTGCCCGATCTCTTCCGCGAAGGCCAGGGTGTCATCGCCGAAGGCTCGCTCGGACCCGATGGGGTGTTCGTCGCGCGCGAAGTGCTGGCCAAGCACGACGAGAACTACATGCCGCCGGAGGTCGCCAAGGCGATCAAGGACGCGGGACAAGGGAAGGAGCGCAAATGATGCGCAGCATCATTTGCGCTGGCGGGCGAACGCGCCGGCGACTCGCTGCGGGCGCCGCATGATTCCCGAGCTGGGTCATTTCGCGCTCATCCTCGCACTGGCCGTCGCGCTGGTGCAGGGCACGCTGCCGCTGGTCGGCGCCGCGCGCGGTGACGTGCGGCTGATGGCGGTCGGCAGCACGGCGGCGCTCACGCAGGCGTCGCTGGTCGTCATCGCCTTCGCGGCCCTCACCCAGGCCTACGTGACGTCGGACTTCTCGGTCGCCAACGTCGTCGCCAACTCGCATTCCGCCAAGCCGCTCATGTACAAGATCAGCGGCGTGTGGGGGAATCACGAGGGCAGCATGCTCCTGTGGGCGCTGATCCTCTCCGTGTTCGGTGCCGCCGTGGCGCTGTTCGGCGCCAACCTGCCCGACACGTTGCGCGCCCGTGTGCTCGCCATCCAGGCGCTGATCGGCGTGGGCTTCCTGGCCTTCCTGCTGTTCACCTCCAACCCCTTCGAGCGCCTGTCGCCCGCGCCGGCCGACGGCAATGGTCTCAATCCGCTGCTGCAGGATCCAGGCCTGGCCTTCCATCCGCCGCTGCTCTACCTCGGCTATGTCGGTTTTTCGGTGACCTACGCCTTCGCCATCGCTGCCCTGCTCGAGGGCCGCGTCGATCCGGCCTGGGCGCGCTGGGTGCGGCCGTGGACGCTGGCCGCCTGGTGCTTCCTCACGCTCGGGATCGCGCTCGGCTCGTGGTGGGCCTACTACATCCTCGGCTGGGGCGGCTTCTGGTTCTGGGATCCCGTCGAGAACGCCTCGCTGATGCCGTGGCTCGCCGGCACCGCGCTGCTGCACTCCGCCATCGTCGTCGAGAAGCGCGATGCCCTGAAGAGCTGGACGGTGCTGCTCGCCATCCTCGCCTTTTCGTTGTCGCTGCTCGGCACCTTCCTGGTGCGCTCGGGCGTGCTCACCTCGGTGCACGCCTTCGCCCAGGATCCGGCGCGCGGCCTCTATATCCTGGCCTTCCTGCTGACTGTCACCGGCGGCGGCCTCGCGCTCTATGCCTGGCGGGCTCCGAGCCTGGCATCGGGCGGGCTCTTCCAGCCGATCAGCCGCGAAGGCGCGCTGATCCTGAACAACCTCCTGCTTTGCACCCTTGCCGCCACGGTGCTGCTTGGCACGCTCTACCCGCTGTTCCTCGACCTTCTGACCGGCAACAAGGTGTCGGTCGGACCGCCCTTCTTCAACGCCACCTTCGTCCCGATCTGCGCCCCTCTGTTCGCCGCGCTCTGCGTCGGTCCGTTCCTGGGTTGGAAGCGCGCCGAGCTGTGGCCTGCCCTGCAGCAGCTTCGCATCGCCTTCTTCGTGTCGGTGGCCGCCGCCATCGTCGCCGCCGTCGCCATCGACAGCCGATCGACCCTCGCCGCCGTCGCCTTCGGCTTCGGCGTCTGGCTGATCCTGGGCAGCCTGGTCGAATTTGCGGGCCGCCTGAAGATCGGCCGCGCGCCGTGGTCCGACTCCCTGCGACGGTTGCGGGCCACGCCCCGAGCCGCCGTCGGCATGACCATCTCGCATGCGGCGCTCGGCGTCGTCGTGCTCGGCGCGGTGGCGACCGGCGCCTGGCATGTGGAGACGATCGAGACCCTGAAGCCCGGCGAGAAGACGCGGATTGCCGGCTACGACGTCACGCTGGTGCGCGTCGACAACGTGCAGGGTCCGAACTACGTCGCCGAGCGCGCCACGCTTGCCGTCACGACGGGCGGCCGGCCCTTCACCGTCCTGCAGCCCGAGCGTCGGCTGTTCACGGTGCAGCGCCGCCAGGTCGCCGAGACCGCCATCCACTCCGACGGCCTGCGCGACCTCTACGCCGCGCTGGGCGAGGGCGATCGCAATGGCGGCTGGGTCGTTCGGCTCTATCTCAATCCGTTGGCGCCGTGGATCTGGCTGGGTGCCGCGCTTTGCGCCTTCGGCGGCTTCGTCTCGCTTTCCGACCGTCGCCTCAGGATCGGCGCGCCCTCGCGCCGTCCGGCGGCACAGGCCGCCGAATGAGCCGTCGGCTGCTCTTCCTCCTGCCGCTCGCCACGCTGGCGATGATGGCAGGCTTCTTTGCCTGGTCGCTGATGGCGGGCCGCGATCCTGCGTCGATCGGCTCGGTCATGGTCGGCCGCCCCGCCCCGCGCCTCGATGTGCGTCCGCTGCGTGACGGCGACAAGCCTGTCACCGACGCGCTGTTGCGCACGGGCAAGCCCGCGATCGTGAACTTCTTCGCGAGCTGGTGCACGCCCTGCCTCGCCGAGCATCCGCTGTTCACGCGCCTCGCCCAGCGCGACGGCGCGGTCATCATCGGCATCGCCTGGAAGAACAAGCCCGAGGAAGCGCGTGCCTGGCTCGCCAAGCTCGGCGATCCCTTCCTCTACGCCGGCCAGGATTTCGACGGCCGCACCGGCATCGACTGGGGCCTGAGCGGCGTGCCGGAGACCTACCTGATCGACGGCAACGGAGTCGTCCGCTTCCATTTCCGCGGCCCGATCACCGAGAGGGACGTGCGCGACACCATCGTGCCCTTCCTGAGGGGCGGCAGGCCGTGAGACGCGTCCTCGTCCTGCTGTTCGCGCTGCTCGTCGCCCTGCCGACCCTCGCCGTCGAACCGTCGGAGAGGCTGAGCGATCCGGCGTTGGAGGCGCGGGCGAGGGAGATCGGCCAGGCGTTGCGCTGCGTCGTCTGCCAGAACCAGTCGATCGACGATTCGGCGGCCGAGGTGGCGCGCGACATGCGCCGCGCCGTGCGCGATCGGCTGACGGCCGGCGACAGCGATGCCCAGGTCTACGACTTCATGGTCGCGCGCTACGGCGACTACGTGCTGCTGAAGCCGCCGTTCAAGCTCGGCACGCTGGTGCTGTGGCTGGGCGCGCCGCTGCTGCTGCTCATCGCCGCGAGCGCCATCATGCTGGCCGCCTTGCGGCGCCGCGCCACCGCGCCGCTGCCGCCGCTCAGCGAGGAGGAGCGCGAGCGGCTCAGGTCATTGCTGGGGCGATGATGCTGGAGTTCCTGCTGGCGCTTCTCACGACGGCGACTGTCGGCGTGCTGCTGATCCCGCTGCTGCGCAAGCGCACGACGTCGACCGGCCGTTTCGACGGCGAGCTCGCGATCTATCGCGACCAGCTTGCCGAGATCGAGCGTGAGCGCGCCGATGGCAACCTGGGCGACGGCGAAGCCGCGCAGGCGCGGCTCGAGATCGAGCGCCGCATCCTGGCTGCCGACGCCGCCGCGAGCAGCACCGCCTCGTCCCCCGATACGCTGCATCGCCTGCTGCCGCCCGCGCTTGCGCTGGCGATCCCCTTGTTGGCCCTGGGCCTCTACCTGAAGGTCGGCCATCCCGGGGTTCCTGCAGCCCCCTTCGTTGCCGGCGCGAGAATGCCGGCGGAACAGATGGACATCGCCCAGCTGGTGGCCCAGGCGCGGTCGCGCGCCGCTGCCGAGCCGGACAGCGCCGATGCCCAGTCCGCGCTGGGCGAGGCCCTGACGCTCGAGGCCGCCGGCACGGTGACGCCTGCCGCCGTCGCGGCTTTCAACAAGGCCATCGTCCTGCGGCCCGACGATGCGCGCTCGCTCTACTACCTCGGCCTGCACGATGCGCAGTCGGGCGACAGCGCCGCGGCATTGAAGCGCTGGCGAGAACTCGAGGCCAGGAGCCCACCCAACGCACCTTTCCTGCCGATGCTGCGCGCCGAGATGGCGCGCGTTGCCCAGGCCGCGGGCCTGCCGGTCGGCAGCGCCATGCCACAGCCTTCGCGCGAGCAGCAGGAAGCGATGGCGGCACTGACCCCCGAGCAGCGGCAGCAGGCGATCCGCGGCATGGTCGAGGGCCTCGCCGCCCGCATGAAGGACAACCCGCAGGATCGCGGCGGCTGGCTGCGTCTGGCCAACGCCTGGAAGGTGCTGGGAGACAACGCGAGCGCCGTCGACGCCTATGCCAGGGCGGATGCGCTGGCTCCCATTGACGCCCGGCTGCTGGCAGACTGGGCCGAAGCACATGTGCGCGACCTGAAGCCCGGCGAGCCGCCGTCACCTGCCGCGGTAGCCGTGCTCGAGCGCCTGGAGAAGGCCGAGCCGCGCAACGGCCTGGCGTTGTTCTATCTCGGCGCGGCCTCGTTTGCCGCCGGTGACAAGGCTGCTGCTGTCCGGCGGTGGAAGACGCTCCTGGGCCTGCTGCCCGCCGACGCTCCGATCCGGGCCATGCTCGAGGAACGCATCAAGGCGGCCGAGTCGCCATAGCGCCGCTGCAGGCTGCGTGCATCCCCTATCGGGTTGAATTGGCGAGGCCATTCTCGCCGGATGTGCGCAATGTCACTTTCGCCGGTTGCGGCCAATGCCACTTTCCCGCCTTGCCTCGTTTGCTTGAGAGGGCCGCGCGGCGCTGCGCACGCGGCTATGGGTCCAATGGCAGAGCTCGATCTGTCCGAGTTTCGGTCGGAACATCATGCCGCCTGGGCCAAGCGAGCGGTCCTGCTCGTCGACGTCGTCGGCTCCGTGAGCCTGATGGAGCAGGGTGAGGCGGGGATCATCAGCCACTGGCTGGATTTCGTCGACCACGTCAAACGGCGCATCGTGCCGAACCACAACGGCCGCTTCGTCAAGAGCCTCGGCGACGGCATGCTGCTCGACTTCGCCGACATGCGCTCGGCTGTGTCGGCGGCCCTTGCCGTCCAGCAGGAACGCCATCGCGCGAATTCCGCCCGGGCCGGCCGTCGCGGGATCATGCTGCGCATCGGCATGGAGGTGAGCGACGCCCCAGTCGCCGACGACGTGCTGGGCCGCAGCGTCAACCTCGCGGCCCGCCTGATGAGCCTCGCGGGCCCCGGCGAGATCGCCGTGTCGCAGAATGTGCGCGACGGCCTCATTGCCGACCTCGACGCCGATATAGAGGACCTGGGCGACTGCGATATTCCCGCCGGCCCCGGTCCGGTCCGTGCCTATCGCATCGGTCCGCCCGAACCCAATCCGACGCTGGCCACGGAAAGCGTCGAGGGGCGCGCACCGTCGATCGCCGTCGTGCCGTTTGCCTCGCGTAGCGCTGCGACCGACCGTGGCGTGATCGGCGAGATCCTGGCCGAGGAAGTGATCCGCTGCCTGTCGCAGTCGGCCTCCCTCAAGGTGGTGTCGCGCTTGTCGACGAGTGCCTTCTCCGGCCGGGCCGCCTCGTTGAAGGAGATCAGCGCCCATCTCGGCGCCGACTACGTTCTGTCGGGGGCCTACCGGGCCGGCGGGACGCGGCTGAAGCTCGACGCCGAGCTGGCCGAGGCCAGGACGGGCCGCGTCCTGTGGTCCGAGAGCCTGGAAGACGATCTCGCGGGCATCGTCTCGGGCGAGCAGGAACTCATCGGCCGTCTGATCGCGGCCGTCGGTGCCGCGGTGGCGGCGCGCGACATACAGCGCCCGCGTTGCCAGCCGCTGCCGACGCTCAAGGCCTACAGCCTGATGATGGCCGCCGTCAGCCTCATGCATCGCCTGTCGCGGCCCGACTTCGAGGAATCGCGTCGCCTTCTGGAGGCGCTGATCGACCGTGGCGTGCGTCATCCCTTGCCGGTCGCCTGGTTGGGCAACTGGCACCTGCTGCGCGTCGCGCAGGGTTGGTCGGACGATCCGCAGCGCGACACCTCTCTGGCGTCCGAGTGCACCAAGCGCGCCCTCGATCTGGATCCCGACAATTCGCTGGCGCTCGCCGTTGACGGGTTCGTGCACGTCACCCTCCTGAAGAAGTTCGACGCCGCGGAGGCAGCCTACGGACGCGCGCTGGCCGCCAACCCCAGCAATGCCGTCGCCTGGCTCCTCAAGGGCGCCCTGCACGCCGTCAAAGGCGAAGGGGTGCAGGCCATCGGGCACGCCGAGCGGGCACTGTCGCTCTCGCCGCTTGATCCGCATCGCTACTTCTACGATTCGCTCGCCGCCACGGCCGCTGTTTCCGGCGGCCACTACGAGCGTGCGGTGGAGCTGGCACGTCGTTCGCTGCGCTCCAATCGCAAGCACAGCTCGACCTGGCACTACATGACCGCGGCGCTCTGGCAGCTCGGCCGCTTCGACGACGCGCGCCTGTCGGCGCAGGAATCGCTGAAGCTGCAGCCCTTTGCGGCCCGAGCGAGTTTCGCCGGGCACGACGAGAGTTTCATGCCGTCCGAGGTCGTCGAGGCGGTGAAGCAGGCGGGGCGGTGGGCGAAGAATTGAGCGCTTCGCGAGGCACGACCATCGGGTAGGACCGTCCGGCGCTCATCTGGCGCCGGCGCTCGCGCGGCTGCGGCGTGGCGGGGCGGCCGGCGGAGACGCCGGCTTGGCGCGGATGCGCAGGAATCGGCCGCCGGACTGGTCGACCTCGAACGCGCCCGTGTGGCGCACGAGGTCCGACAGCTTGCGATAGCCGTATGTACGCGGATCGAAGTCCGAGGCGATGGCTGCCAGCCGCTGGCCGACGGCGCCCAGCCCGACCCAACCGTCCTCGGTCTCCATCTGCTCGATGGCGCGCGCCAGCAAGGGCACGGCGGCACTGGGTGGCTGC
>JAEWIV010000437.1 GCA_023386865.1 Pseudomonadota bacterium | reverse complement strand
ACATGGTCGTGCCCGGCCACGACGCCGAGGTGATGAACAAGTATCCGGCGTCGCGCGCTGACATGAAGGGTGTCGCGGTTCGCCTCGATTAGAACATGCCTCCTGCAATACGCATCACCGGTGCGCGCGAATGAGATGAGATGGAACCGCGCGCGATTCCATTTCATCTCATTGCGCCCCAGGGCGCGGGCCCGCGCCGCGATCCGGGCGAAGATTTGCGTTTCGTCATAAGGGCAGGGCACGACGGTGGAGCGCGGCGGGGCCGCTCCGGACTGTTGGACACTGCCACGGAGTTGCAGGCACGCTAGTGCGGGGCTGCGTTCTGGAGGGGGCGGATATGCGGGCGACTGCGGTCAGGGTCATCGTCGCAATACTGGCTTCGGTCTGCTGGGCGGCCACTTCACGCGCGCAGCCCGCCGGACCGGTCAACATTCCCCTCACCTACTGGAATGGTGCCGAGAAGCTCGCCATCAACGTCGGAATCAACGGCGGTGCGCCGCAACCCTATATCTTCGACACGGGCTCGCCGGTGTTCAACGCCACCTACAATCAAAGCTGGTGGCCGAACACGTTTCCCAATCCCAATGCCAACAACGCCCCCAGCTCTTCCTTGTTGACGAACGCCCAGTTTTGCCTGGGGGGCAGCAGCAGCACCTTTTGCCGTGGATATACGGGCAACCTCATCCAAGTGCCGTTGCTCAACTTCTACAAGTCGACGTCGGATCCGTCGCCGGCCGCGACGCTGAGCGCCAGCCCGGGCTATGTCATCAATGCCGCGTACAACTATGGCGTGGGCGCGACCGCAAATCCCACCAACCTTACCGCTCCCTTCACCGCGCCGCCGGTGGACGGCTACTTCTACGGAACCTTCGGCGCCGGCAACTTCGCGGTCGACGCCACGATCAACAACAACCCTAGCCTGGAGCCGATGTTCCGGACGCCATCGGGTTACTATGCCGGCGGCGTGCTGGGCCAAACGATCGTGCCGGGTCTGACGCAGGGTTATGTCGTGGCGGCCAACGGCCAGCAGAATCCGGTATCGACGACGAACCGCCCACAGCAGGTCAACGGGATCAACATCACGGTCGGTGGTCGGCAGATGCAGCCGGTAACGCCGTGCAGCCCCTGCGTAACGGTTGGATTGACCCCGCAGATGCTGGGCCAGTTCTGGGCGCGCCCACCGAGCAACATGGGGAACGCCGGCGTGATCCCATGGGCCCTCACCGGCGCCGGAACATTCCAGAACCCCTACGGTGGCACCACGGGAAACAATTCGTCACAGGAATGGGGTTCCAACTTCCGGATGACCCTGACGGCACCTGGCAGCTCGGCGCCGGCCATCGTGGAATCCGTGCTGAGCATGCTCGACAGTGGCACGGCGGACCTGAACCTGAGCACATCCGCTTCTGTTGGCGCAATCGCGGCGGTCGCGACCGACGGAAAGGTGAAAGCCGACGTCATCTTCACGCTTGCCGGTTTGACACCCGGCGGGCAACCCATCGCGGGACTGACGACGTCGTCGGCGATCCTTACCCGAAATCCCACTCATCTGCCGCAGACTTACAACGGCGCGCTTACGAAGCTGCCGCCGGACAAGGTTCAGAACACCATCGGGATATCGTTCTTCCTGCAGAACTCGGTCATGCACGACCTGAGCAATCGGGTGATCGGCTATACTCCTTTCTTCGTCACTGATGCACCGCTGGCGACGACAGTCGGTGGTCCGCTGATCGTCGACAGCACGAACGTGCCGCTCGGCCTCGCGGGAGTCGTTTCGGGTCCGGGCGGTGTCGTGATCGATGCCGGAGGCACCGTCCAGCTCAGCGCCACGAACACCTATTCCGGCGTCACGACCATCGCCGGCGCGTCGGGCGGCGTGCCGGCCGGGCAGCTCCTGGTTTCCGGTCCGGGCAGCATCGCGAATTCGGCGGGTGTGTTGAACAACGGCATCTTCGACATTTCGCGCGCCTGGGCTCCCGTCAGCATCCAGTCGCTGTCGGGCAGCGGGCAGGTCAATCTCGGCGGCCAGAACCTGACCATCACCAATGCCAGCGGCGTCTTTTCGGGCACCATCGACGACGGCGGCGCCTTTCCGTCCGGCGGCGGCAGCCTCACGCTCGCCGGCGGGCAGTTCACGCTGGCCGGCACCGGCAGCTACACCGGCGGCACGATCGTAAGCGGCGGCAGCTTCAACCTCGCCGGCTCGTTGATCGGCGACCTGCTTGTGCTTCCGGCCGGAAGCTTCACGGTCGCCTCCGGCGGCATGTATGCCAATCCCGGAGGCATAGTCATCAACCTAGGTTCCACGACGGTCAACGGAGTGATGTCCGCCAGCGTGCTAAACGCCGGCACACTGGGCGGCACCGGCAGCATCGTAGGCAACGTGCTGAACAACGGCACGGTCGCGCCAGGCAACTCGATCGGCACGCTCACCGTCACCGGCAACTACCTGCAGGGCGCGGGCGCCGCCTATCATGCCGAGCTCAACGGTTCGGGCCAAAGCGACCTGGTCAACGTCGGCGGTTGGGCAGCGCTGCTGGGCGGCGTCGTCAACATCTATGCCCAGCCGGGCACGAACTACACACCACGCACGACCTATCGAATCCTCAATGCGGCTGGAGGGCTCACCGGCACCTTCGCCGCAATGAACGACCCCTATCCGTTCCTGCAGTCAAATCTGAGCTACGACGCCAACAACGTCTATCTGACTCTCGTGATCGGTGGCTTTGCCGCCGCGGCGGCGACGCCGACGCAGGCCACGGTGGGCAACGTGCTCGACGCCAACATCAACAACGCCACCGGCGACTTCGCCGCGGTGCTGAGCGCGATGGCCAGCGGCACCCTGTCCCTTGCCCAGGGCCAGGCGACGCTGCAGGCGCTGAGCGGCAACAACTACGCCGGCTTCTCGACCTCGATGGTCCAGGGCATGCAGCTTTTCATGAACAACTTCGCAAACCAGAGCGGCGGCGGCGGCTCGCCGCTCAGCAACCGTGTCGCCCTGGCCGAAGCCTGCGACGTCGCCTGCGACGCCATCGCTGCGCCGAAGTGGGGCGCCTGGGGCGGCGCGCTGGGCGGCCTCGGCACGATCGGCGCCGGCCAGCCCGTCGGCACCGTAACCTACAACG
>JAEWIV010000432.1 GCA_023386865.1 Pseudomonadota bacterium | reverse complement strand
CGTTGTAGGTTACGGTGCCGACGGGCTGGCCGGCGCCGATCGTGCCGAGGCCGCCCAGCGCGCCGCCCCAGGCGCCCCACTTCGGCGCAGCGATGGCGTCGCAGGCGACGTCGCAGGCTTCGGCCAGTGCGACACGGTTGCTGATCGGTGAACCGCCGCCACTGGTCTGGTTGGCGAAGTTGTTCATGAAGAGCTGCATGCCCTGGACCATCGAGGTCGAGAAGCCGGCGTAGTTGTTGCCCGAGATCGCCTGCAAGGTCGCCTGGGCCTGGGCGTTCGACGTCGTGTTGAACGCCATGGCGCCCAGCACGGTGGCGAAGTCGCCGGCGGCATTGTTGACGTTGGCGTCGAGCACGGTGCCGACCGCGATCTGCGTCGGCGTCGCGGCAGCGGCGGCGAAGCCGCCGATCGCCAGATTGAGATAGGCGTTGTTGGCGTCGTAGCTCAGGTTCGACAGCAGGAACGGGTAGAGCTCGTTGACGCCGGCGAAGGTGCCGGCAAGGCCGCCGGCGGCGGTGAGGATCGTGTAGGTCGTGCTGGGCGCGAAGCTCATGCCCGGAAGCGCGGTCACCGTGACCGTGCCGCCCTGCAGGTTGGCGGTGCCGCCGACATTGATGCGGTCGCTGAGCCCCGCTCCGCCCACTTCGGTGGCATAGATGGCGCCCGCGGCATGGGCATAGTTGCCGGCGACCGTCATGGTGCCGATCGAGTTGCCCGGAGCCATCAGGCCCGTGTTGGCCACGTTGCCCTGGATGGTGCCGGTGCCGCTCAGCACGCCGGCGTTCGCCACATTGCCGCCGATCATGCCGTTGTTGGCGAAGCTGCCCATGTTGGCGACGCTGCCGGTGATCGTGCCGGTGTTGCTGAACGTGCCGCTGCTGCCGTTGATCACCGAGCCCGCGAGCGTGCCGCCATTGCTCGCCGTGCCGGTATTGGCGAGGTTGGCGGTGAACGAGCCGCTGTTGGTGAACGTGCCCTGGTTGAGCTGCCACTGGCTGGGCGTATTGACCGTGCCGTTATTGGTGAAGCTGCCGCCGGCGTTGACGGTGAGCAGGCCGTTGCCGCCGATCGTGCCGTTGTTGGTGAGGCCGCCGCCGTTGACCGTGACGTTGCCGACGATCGAGCCGGTGGCCGCGATGTCGAGCAAGCCGCCGTTGACGATCGTGCCGCCGGCGTAGGAGTTCACGCCACCCAGCGTGAAGTTGCCGCCCTGCAGCGTCAGGCTGCCCGGCCCGATGATCGGACCGTTCATGGCGCCCGAGCCCGTCTGCTGCACCGTGAGCCCGCTCATCAGGAAGGTCGTGAAGCTCGACAGGAAGCCGTTGGGCAGCGTCAGGCTGCCCTGCAGCGCCAGCATCGGCACGATCGTCGCTGTCGTGCCGTTGGTGCCGGCAGCCCGGTAGCCGACGAAGCCGTTGATCGGATCGTAGAGGTAGGTGAGATTTTCGAAGAAGGTGCGCCCGAGGTTGCTGGCGCCGGCGTTGTGCGTGACCTGCACGCCGAACGGCGTGCTGGGATTGCCGGCATCGCCCAGCTGGAACGTATAGGCGGCCGTGTCCTGACCCGGCAGGAAGACCGACACCGATCCGCTTTGCAGGCAGTTGTGCGGCGGGGTCTGTTGGTCGCTGCAGGAGGGAAAGGGCAAGGGGCCGACGGGCACCGTGTTGCCCGGGGCGTTGACGATCATGTAGGAGATGCCGCTGTCGGGCAGCTGGCTCGCCGAGCCGAGATTGTATGTCTGGCCACCGGTCGTGATCGAGATCGACCCGTTCTGCGAGCTCCATTGCAGCGGGCAGCCCATGCCGGCGACGCTGCAATAGGATGGCAGGCCGCCGCTCGACGCCAATTGCTGGAAGGCAAAGCCACCGGTGTTGCCGTTGTTGAGCCCGAGCAGGACGCCCGGCCCGAGGCCGAGGTTCGAGAAGCCGTTCATGCCGATGATGTAGCCCGGTTGCATGGTGCTGACGCCGGGGCCGCTCACCAGCGCAAGGAACGGGTTCATGTTGTAGTAGTTGTTGGCCGGCGTGAGGGCGTTCGCGTTCGGCCCGATCTGGATGCCGCCGCGGTCGAACCCGATGCCCAGCTGGTGGTACCCGAAGGCGCCGCCGGCGGTGTCCGCCAGGATCGGCACGCGGGCGATCACGGACTGACCGTTGGCGCCGTTGATCTGCACGTTCGTGAGCCAGAGCGAGCCCATGGGATTGGAGCCGCTCGTGCTGTAGGTGATGGTCGCGTATGGCGCGAGCTGCGTGTCGCCGAGGAGCTGGTTCGGGGTGTAGAAGCCCGAGCTCGCCACGAGGCCGAGCGAACCCGTATCCAGGATGAAATTGCTGGGCGTGCTCTTGCCGTTGAGAGTCAACGAGACCAGCAGGATCGGTGGCCCGCCCCTGCCGTTGCCGCCCGACGTATTCGGCTCGAAGGCAAGGGGTACGAAGAACGACCCGCCATCGCCGTACAAGTTCCAGGACTGCGCCCGGGCCGTCGGGCTGGCAGCCGGAATACCGGCCAAGGCGAACACGACCGCTCCCGCAAGACGCGCGAGACGTCGCCACGAATACTTCAACACGCTGAACTCCCCCGAAAACGCCGCGCCTGGGCCAGGGGCGCTGCTTACTTTTCAGGGTGTGCCTGAAGACGGGAGAAATTGCACCCGCTATGTTGTTATTTGCACTTCGCGAACCCTGTCAGGCAAAAATCTGTCCGCGGGCATCGCTCGGTCAGCGGACGGCCATCTCCGCTTCGATGAAGCGGACGGTATCGCCCACCGTCGTCAGTCGGGTGGCGATTCGATTGGGAATGGCGATGGCAAACCGTTCCTCGCACGACATGACGATCTCGACCACGTCGAGACTGTCGGCGCCGAGATCCTCGGTCAGCCGCGCATCGTCGGAAAGTCGCCGTTCGTCGGCTCCCAGGTGGAAGACCAGTATATCCCTGACCTCTGCGGCTACGTCGCTCATGTCACGCTCCCGAACCACACGAGCGACAACGCCTGCTGCACGGCGCGGCTCTGTGGCCAAGAAGGAACCGGAACAAGTTCGACGAAGCCGTGGCGCTCCTGCCACACCGCGGCCGCCTCGCGGTGACCTCAACCGCTGACTACGCGTCGCCGCATGACGACTCTGTGGCAAAAGCCACGAAGGCCGGGCGCGTGCGACGCGCCGCCGCACAACGCCCGCGGTGCCGACGCGACGCGTTCAGCGTCGTGTCGGATCGTCGGACACCTGCACCAGGAGCTTGCCGAAATTCCTGCCCTTGAGCAGGCCGATGAAGGCTTCGGGTGCCTTGTCGAGGCCCTTCACGATGTCTTCGCGGTACTTGATCCTGCCCGCCTTCACCAAGGGCGGGACCTCCTTGCGGAAGCCGTCCATGTCGCCGAAATGGTCGGAGACGATGAAGCCGGTGACGGTGGCGCGCTTGATCAGCAGCAGCCGCCAGTCGGGGCCGGGGCTGGGCTGCATCTCGTTGTAGTGCGCGATCAGCCCGCACAACGGCACCCGCGCGAAGTCGTTGAGCTGGGGCACCACGGCGGCCTGGACGGCGCCGCCGACATTCTCGAAATAGACGTCGATGCCCTTGGGTGCGGCGGCGCGGATCTCTTTGAACAAGTCGGCGCCGGCGGCCCGGTAGTCGACGCAGGTATCGAAGCCCAGCTCCTTCACGACGTAGTCGCACTTGTCCTTGCCGCCGGCGATGCCCACGGCGCGGCAGCCATGCGCCTTGGCGAGCTGGCCGACGACCGAGCCGACCGCGCCCGACGCCGCCGATACCACCACCGTCTCGCCGGCCTTGGGCTTGCCGATCTTCATCAGGCCCCACCACGCCGTCATGCCCGGCATGCCGAGCACCGACAGCGCGGTCGACAGCGGCGCAGCGGCGGGATCCAGCTTCATCGACATGGCGCCGTCGGAGACGGCGTGGCTCTGCCAGCCCGAATACTCGGCGACAAAGTCGCCTTCCTTGAACCGGGGATTCCTCGACTTGACGACCTGTCCGACCGTGCCGCCGATCATGGCATCGCCGAGAGCGACGTTGGCGGCATAGCCTTTGGTCTCGGCCATGCGGCCGCGCATGTAGGGATCGAGCGACAGCCAGATCGTGCGCGACAGGTACTCGCCGTCCTTGGGCTCCGGGAGCGGTCCGTCGACGATGTCGAAGTTGGCCGGTGTCGGCTCGCCCTGCGGCCGCGACTTCAGGAGCACGCGTCGATTGGTGTTTGTCATTCTCTTCCTCCAATGGTCTGCTGGCGGAGTTCTTGCGACCGTCGGTCGTTATCGCATGTCGCTTGGAGGCGTGTCTTGAAACTCTCGCCCGTTCTCGTCGCCCTGATCGTAGCTGCCCTCGCCCAGCCCGCGCAGGCGCAGAAGGG
>JAEWIV010000353.1 GCA_023386865.1 Pseudomonadota bacterium | reverse complement strand
GCCGGGCGATGCCCGGCGCTGCCGGGCCGGCGGCCCGCAGCAGGCCAGCGAACAGCTCGCCCGCCTTCCTGGCGTCGCCCAGGGCCTTGGCGATGCCGCCTTCGTCCTTGCGGTCGAGCGCGCGTCGCACGCGGCGCAGCGTGTCGGCCGGCAGCTTCAGGCCAGTCCCGACCGCGGCCACCAGGGTCGGCAGATTGAGGTCGACCGAGAGCTCGGCGACCCCGATGGCGCGCAACGCATCGACCGCCAGCAGCACCGCCTCGGCGTCGGCATCGGCCGAATCGACCCCGATCAGCTCGGTGCCGACCTGGGCGAACTGGCGCTCGGGCTTGAGCGCCCCGCCGCGCACGCGAATCACGTTGCCGCCGTAGGACAGCCGGAGAGGCCTCGGTTCGTGCTTCAGCCGGGTGACGGCGATCCGCGCCACCTGCACGGTCATGTCGGGCCGCACACCCATCATGCGCTGCGACACCGGATCCATCAGCCGGAAGGTCTGCGGCGCCAGGGCCGCGCCGGGCCCGCCCAGCAGCGATTCTTCGAACTCGACAAGCGGCGGCTTGACGCGCTCGTAGCCGAAGGCGGCGAAGCGCTCGATGGCGACGTCGATGGCCCGCGCCTCGCGCGCGGCGTCGGGCGGCAGGAGATCGGCGAGACCGGCCGGCAGGAGGCCGCGGTGGTCGTTGTCGTTGGCGGTCATGGCGAGGTGATACCCCATCCTGTCGGGGGCCGTCTCGGGGCTCGTCGGCCGCGCTGATCCCCAAGCACGACGTCCGGCGTGGGCGGATTCCGCCCTAGCGGGGCGGGTGAACGTTGGCTAAAGGTCGCCGTGATGACCTCCGACACCCGCCCGGCCCTGTCCGTGGTGGCCCCTTGCTACAACGAGCAGGAAGTGCTGCCCGAGTTCCTGCGCCGCGTCGGCGCGGTGCTGGACGGCGTCGGCGGCACCAGCGAGATCGTGCTGGTCGACGACGGATCGCACGACCGCACCTGGGAAGTCCTGACCGATGCGGCCGCGCGCGACCCGCGCGTCGTCGCGGTGCGGCTGATGCGCAACCATGGCCACCAGCTGGCGCTCAGCGCCGGCCTCACCGTGTGCCGCGGCGAGCGCATCCTGATCATCGATGCCGACCTGCAGGACCCGCCCGAGCTGCTGCCCGACATGATGGCCCTCATGGATCAGGGAGCGGACGTGGTCTACGGCCAGCGCCGCCAGCGCGACGGCGAGAGCCTGTTCAAGCGCGCCACCGCCGCCGCGTTCTACCGCCTGATCGGGCGCATGACCGACGTCGAGATTCCCCTCGATGCCGGCGACTTCCGGCTGATCAACCGGCGCGTCCTCGCGCTGCTGACGGCAATGCCCGAGCGCCATCGTTTCGTGCGCGGCATGGTCGCCTGGATCGGCGGCAAGCAGGTGCCGCTGCCCTACGACCGCAAGGCGCGGGTGGCGGGCGAGAGCAAGTATCCGCTGGCCAAGATGCTGCGCTTCGCCGCCGACGCCGTCACCGCCTTCTCGGTGGTGCCGCTGATGGCCTCGATGACCATCGGCTGGGTGATGGCCGCGATCGGCTTCGCCTTCTTCGTCTATTCGATCATCGGCTGGGTGTTCGGCCACACGATGCCCGGCTGGACGTCGCTGATGGCAGCTGTCGGCCTCTTGGGCGGCATGCAGTTCCTGATGCTGGGCATCATCGGCGCCTATCTCGGACGGCTCTACGACCAGAGCAAGGGCCGGCCGCTGTTCATGATCCGCGACATCGTCGGCGGGCAGAAGTGAAGCCGGCCGAGTTCGATCGCCATGCCGCCGCCTACGATGGCGGCCTCGACAATCCGATCAAGCGCATGATGGGCGACCAGGCCGACCAGTTCATCGCCGTGAAGGCGCGCTGGCTGCTGCGCCGCGAGCCCGGCTTGAAGCGCGGCGGGCTGGCGGTGCTCGACTATGGCTGCGGCGCGGGCGATCTCATGCGGGTCCTGGCCGGGCTCGGCGCGCGCGCGAGCTTCACCGGCTGCGACGTGTCGGGCGCCATGCTGGCCGAGGTCGGCAAGCGTTGGCCGGAATCGCTCGGGCCGGCGCCTGCGCTGGCGCCCCAGGACGGCGCGTCGGCGCCGTTCGCCGACCGACAATTCGACATCGTCACCATCAGCGCCGTCCTGCACCACGTGCCCGTCGAGGAGCGCCAGGCGGTCTATCGCGAGCTCGGCCGGGTGCTGAAGCCCGGCGGCCGCATCTACGTGTTCGAGCACAACCCCCGCAATCCGCTGGTGCGCTACGTGATCGCCCGCACGCCGATCGACGAGAATGCCATCCTGCTCGACGCCCGCGAGGTACGGCATGGGCTCCTGGACGCGGCGCGCTACGACCTCGAGACCGACTATCTGATGTTCATGCCGCCGGGGCTCGCTTTCCTGGCGCCGATCGATCGGGCGCTGGCGTGGCTGCCGCTGGGGGCGCAATATGTCGTGGCGGCGCGCAAAGCCGCCTGAGGAGACCCGGGGATGGACCGACAGACCTTCGAGGCCGAGCTGAAGCGCGACGGCTACGAAATCCAGACCAACACCACGGTAGGCGCCAAGGTGAATCCCGAGCACAGCCATCCGTTCGACGTCAAGGCCATGGTGATCCAGGGGGCGCTCACCCTCACCGCCGGCGGCACGACGCGCACCTACAAGCCCGGCGAGACGTTCTCGATGCCCAAGGGCTGCCTGCACTACGAGAGCTATGGGCCGGAGGGTGCGGTCACCCTGTTCGGACGGAAGATGTGATCGGCTTGTTGTCGTCCTGAGCGCAGCTTTATCGTCATCCTGAGCGAAGCGAAGGATCTCATGCCCTTGGCGAGCGGCGATGAGGTCCTTCGCTGCGCGCAGGCCGACAAAAGTGCGCCCCTCTGGCACTTGCTGCTGGCCTTCGCGCTCAGCCTTGCGGTGCTGTGCGGCCTGATCGCCTGGCTGCAGAACGTCCACATCATCACCGCCAACGGCATGTACAAGAGCATCCAGGCCGAGCCCTGGATCGTCGATCCCTCGCGGGCGCGCCTCGATCCCTCGAACTATCTCTATTTCCCGCTCTACGGCGCGCTATGCCGTGCGCTCGACTGGGTCGGCATCGACCGCGGCGTGCCGTGGCGGCAGTTCGCCTGGCTCAATGCCATCTTCGCCAGCTTCGCCACCGTCATCGTCTATGCCTTCGCCTTTCGCCTGACCGCGAGCGCCCGCGCCGCCGCGCTCGCGGCCTGCTTCCATCTCGGCTGCGGCTTCGTCCTGCTGCTGTCGGTGATCAGCGAGGACATCATGCCGGGCTACGCGCTCGTGCTGGGCGCCATGGCGCTGGCCGGCCTGTGGTTCGACCGGCCGACCCACGTCCGCGTCGCGCTGGTCGCGGCCGTCTTCACCTTGGGCTGGCTGATCGAATGGCGCCTGCTGTTTCCGTTGCTGCCTGCGCTTGGGCTTGCGCTCGGCCTCTCGCCGCAGCCGCTTGCGCGGCGCGCGGCGCTGGTGGCCACGCTCGTGATCTCGATCGTCGTGGTTGCCGGCCTCGTCCAGCTCTGGTCCGAACGCTGGCCGGGCGCCGTCGGCCTGCACGACATCCTGTGGACCGGCAAGGGCGTCGCCACCGGCTGGGCCGGTCTCACGCGGGACAAGGCCTGGATGATGCTGTCGGGCGTGGGCAACTACTTCCTGATCGTCGGCGGCTGGGTCGATCCCCTGTCGGCGAAACGCGAGTTCGGGCCGCTGCTCGCCTCGGCGATGCTGCAGGCCATCATCTTCGTGTCGGCCGTGGTGGTGCTGTGGCCGCGTCGGCACGAGCCGCGCTTGCGTGCGATCGCCATCGTCTTCCTCGGCACGCTGGCGGCAGGGCAGGTGCTGAACCTCTATTCGCAGCCGCAGGACCCGCAGATGCAGATCAACGTCATGCCGTGGCTGACGGTGGCATGGGCGCTGCTGCTGGGTGCCGCCTTCGCGCGGCCCCGTGGCTGGGCATTGGCGCTGGTCGTCCTGTCGTTCGTGCCGTTCATCGTGAACGTGAGCGCCCTGGCGCGCTTCCGCGGCGGCGATGCGGCGGCGCTGAAATCGATGGCGGCGCTCGAGCAGCGGTTTCCGCCGGCCTCCACCGTGTTCGTCTACTGGGGCTTCGAGCCCATCACCATGTGGCAGTACGCGCTGTGGAGCCGCACCTGGGACTGGGACGGCAAGCCGGCGGACGAGGCGAGGTTCAAGTGGATCGCCGTCGACGCCGGCGCCATCCGCCATCCCGACTGGTCTGCCGAGAAGAACGCCGAGATGCTGAAGGCCGACATCGACCATGCCTTCCAACGCGGCCATCGCGTCGTGATCTCCGACGTCTGGACCTGGAGCGAAGCCGAGCTGGCGGGCCAGCTCGGCGCGCTGTCGGCTGCCAACCGCGCCTCCGCCATCTGGCGGATGCTGCATGACAACTACGCCGCCGAGCTTGCCTTGAGCGACCCGGTGGCCGGGCGCTACTACGAGCTGCGGCGACGCTGACCTGCCCTTGTCGCGCCGAGGCCCGCCTTGCGCAGCCCCTCGAGAAAGTGCTCGCGATCTCCCTTCTTTCGATACCTCTCCGCCCGGATTCTGGCCAGGTCGAGGTCGTTGACAGGGATAGGGTGGCCGCTTTGTCCCAGGTCGAGATGCCGCTGCGTGACGAAGCAGCTCAACTCGGACCGCGCCTCGTCGCGCATGCCGATCTGGGCATAGCAGGCCGCGAGCAGCCCGTGCGACCAGCAATGCAGCGCACGCGTCTGCTTCAGCACCTCGATCGCCTCCCGGTGCCGGCGTCCGGCATAGAGGGCGAGCGCGTGATACCAATGGTAAAGGTTGGGCGGGAACGGGTTCAGACGTTTGGCGGTCTCGATCCATCCCAGCGCCTCGCGCCACCGCCCCCAGTAGACCAGGATGTTCGCGAATACCGCCGCGACATCGGCATCGTTCGGATTGAGCGCCAGCGCACGATCGAAATGCGCCTCCGACCGGTCATCCTCCCTGAGCAGAAAGAGGAGTTGTGCGAAGATCCCATGAAACCAGGCGTCGTCGTCATCGATGTCGAGCGCGGTTTCGATCTCGCCGAGCGCCTCGTCGAGCGCCGCCGCGTTCGGCACGTCGAGGAAGGCCTCGCAGACGATCGTCCAGGCTATGTTGGCATGTGCGCGAGCGTAGGTGGGATCGAGCGCTGCCGCGGCGCGGAAGCGCTTGCGTGCCTCGGCCAGCGCCGTTGGATTGAGGCGCCGCCACTGCTCATTGCCCAGCAAGACGAGGTCATAAGCCGTCATGTTCGACGTTTGCTTTCGGATGGCGATGTCCCGGCCCGCGTCTTCCAATCGCCCGGGCAGGACCGAGACGATCGCCCGCGCGATTTCGTCTTGCACGGCAAAGACGTCCGCGAGCTTGCGGTCGTAGCGTTCGCTCCACAGCTGATAGCCGCTCACCGCATCGATCAATTGGACGGCCACCCGCAGCTGGTCTCTGCTCGTCCTTATGCTGCCGTCCAGGACGTAGCGGACACCGAGCTCACGCCCGACCAGCTTGATGTCGACCGGCCTGCCCTGGTAGGCGAAGCTCGAATTGCGCGCGATCACGAACAACGACTTGAAGCGCGACAGCGCCGTGATGATGTCCTCGACCATGCCGTCGACGAAGTGCGCGTGCTTGCGGTTCGCGCTCGGGTTTGAAAACGGCAGCACCGCCACGGACGGCTTCTCGGGCAGCGCCGGTGACGCCTGCGACGCGGTCCCGACATCGTTGACGACCGCAATGAGCGGGCCGACATACCGGTAGCCGCGGCGCGGCAAGGTTTCGATCCAGCTCCCGCCGTTGCCCCCTGCGCCGAGAACGCGACGCAAGGCCGAGATCTGGACGGAGAGATTGTTCTCCTCGACGGCCAGTCCGGGCCACGCCGCCTGAATCAGCGTCTCCTTCGAGACCGCCGCTCCGGCGCGCTCCAGCAGGGCCCGCAGCACGGCAACCGCGCGCCGACCGAGACCGGTCGGTTCGGCACCGCGCCAGAGCGATTCCGATTCGACATCGAGGCGGAACAAGTCGGACGGATGCGCCTTCGCCATCCGGCCAAGTCAGGACCATCCGGCGACCTTTAGCAACTTCTTTAGGGCAACTTAAGGACTCTCCCGTGTCCCTTGATCATGCTGGTTTCGGTGAAACATCGAGGAAAGACACAATGAACGGGCTGGATTCCGTGGCCAACCGCATCGCGTTGTCCGAGGGCGTGAACCGCGACGGCGCCGCGGACCTCCTGGACGCTCTTCAGCGCATGGCGCCGCTCGTTCGCGAGCGGCAGGACAGCTTCGACCGGCTGCGCCGGCTGCCGGATGACGTGTTCGAGGCGCTGGCCGATGCCGGCCTGTTTCGTTTGTGGCTGCCACGATCGATCGGCGGACCCGAGCTCTCTCCCTTCGAGTTCCTGAACATCGTGGAAGCCGCTTCCGCGCTCGACGGCTCCATTGGCTGGCTCGTCGGCAATGGCGGCGGCATGAGCCGCGCCGGCGGCTATGTCGGCGCGGCCGTCGCGCGGGACTGGTTTTCCGATCGCCGCACCTTCGTCGCCGCGGCCACCGGCGCCGTCGGCACGGCAACGCGCGTTGCAGGCGGCTATCGCGTGGCCGGACGCTGGCCGTTCGGGAGTGGCGCCCACCACGCATCGCTCTTCATGGTATTGGCGGCGGAAACGCCGGAAGCGCCGCGGCTGTGCTGTTATGTCAATCGGAAGGACGTCGCGATCCTCGACAATTGGTATGTGTCGGGACTGCGCGGTACCGGCAGTTGCGACTTCGAGCTGCGGGACGTGTTCGTCCCTGCGGCGCACGTGCATCCCTTCCTCGACGTGACGCCAACCGATCCAGGCGTGGTCTATCGCATGCCGCCGGTGTCCGTGTTCGCGTGGACGATTTCGGCAGTGCCGCTCGGCATTGCGCGCGGCGCCATTGCGGCATTCGTCGAGTTGGCCAGCCGCAAGAGCCTCGGCGGTCCTGGCTTTCTGCGCGATCGCGAGCCGGTTCAGGCCGCGGTCGGGCGCGGCGACGCAATGCTGCGCGCGGCGCGGGCGTACCTGGTCGATGTCATGACTGAATTGATGGCCGCGACCGATGTCGGCGGCGATAGGCTGCTGCAGGCGCGCGCGACGTTCCGGACGGCGGCGACCCATGCGGCCGAGTCGGCCGTCAGCATCGTCGATATGCTCGCTGCGAACGCCGGCTCGGTGTCCATCTTCGAGACATGTCCGCTCGAACGCGCGGTGCGTGACGTACGCGCCGCGGCCCGACATGTGGCCCTCAGCCCTGCCAACTACGTTGTCCGTGGACGAGTAGCGCTGGGGCTCGATCCAGCCGCTGCGAGATTCTGAGGAGACGCGGCGTCGCGAGTCGGATCGCGATCGGTCCGCCAGTTTGCCGCACCGCGAGGTTTCCTCGCGGCGTTGCCGATTATTGACGGCAGGCGTCGCTGTCCGTATATCGGCCGCGGGCCACGCTCCCCCACCGGAGTGCAGCTCTTCTGCAAGGGAGAGGTTTGATGAAGCCGAACATGCGTCCGGCGCGTCCCGACTTTTCGTCCGGACCCTGCGCCAAGCGTCCGGGATGGACGCCCGAAGTCCTCAAGGATGCCGCCATCGGGCGGTCCCACCGATCCAAGCTCGGCAAGAAGAAGATCGTCGAGGCGGTCGACCGCACGCGCGCTCTGCTGGGCATTCCCGCCGACTATCGCATCGCCATCGTGCCCGCCTCCGACACCGGCGCCGTCGAGATGGCACTGTGGTCGCTGCTCGGTGCCCGGCCGGTCGACATGCTCAGCTGGGAGAGCTTCGGCGAGGGCTGGGTCACCGATGTGGTGAAGCAGCTCAAGCTCAAGGACGCCCGCGTGCTGAAGGCGCCCTACGGCCAGATCGCCGACCTCGAGGCGGTCGACTGGACGCACGACGTGGTCTTCACCTGGAACGGCACGACCTCGGGCGTGAAGGTGCCGAACGGTGACTGGATCGCCGCCGACCGCGAGGGTCTGGCGATCTGCGACGCCACTTCGGCGGTGTTCGCCATGGACCTGCCATGGGCCAAGCTCGATGTCGTGACGTGGTCCTGGCAGAAGGTGATGGGCGGGGAGGGCGCGCACGGCATGCTCGTGCTGTCGCCGCGCGCCATCCAGCGGCTGGAGAGCTACACGCCGCCCTGGCCGTTGCCCAAGATCTTCCGCCTGACCTCGGGCGGCAAGTTCTCCGAGGCGATCTTCAAGGGCGACACCATCAACACGCCCTCGCTGCTCTGCGTCGAGGACGCGATCGACGGCCTGCGCTGGGGCGAGGGTATCGGCGGCCTCGAGGCCCTGATGGCGCGCTCCGAGGCCAATCTCGGCGTGCTCGAGAAGTTCGTGGCCGACCGCAAATGGATCGCCTTCCTGGCGGCCGACAAGGCGGTGCGCTCCAACACCTCGGTGTGCCTCAACATCGTCGCCCCGTGGTTCGCGGCGCTCGCGGCCGACAGGCAGGCGGCGGCGGCCAAGAGGATGGCCGATCTGCTGGAGAGCGAGAAGGCCGGTTACGACGTCGGCTCCTACCGCGACGCCCCGCCGGGCCTGCGCATCTGGTGCGGCGCCACCGTCGAGCAGAGCGACCTTTTAGCCCTGCTGCCGTGGCTCGACTGGGCTTATGGCGAGATCGAGCGCGAATTCGGCAAAGCGGCAGCATGACCTTTCCGCCCCTTCGCGGAGTCCGCGAAGGGGAGGTGCCCGCGAAGCGGGCGGAGGGGTCATAGGCACCACGACGGACTCATGACCCCTCCGTCGGCGTAAGACGCCGACACCTCCTCAGCTTCGCCGGGGAGGAAGACGACTTGATGGAGTGACGTGATGGCAAAGCCCAAGGTGCTCATCTCCGATGAGCTTTCCCCCCGCGCGGTGGAGATCTTCTCCGAGCGCGGCTGCGACGTCGATTTCAAGCCCGGCCTGAAGCCCGCCGAGCTGCGCGCCATCGTCGGCAACTACGAGGGCCTGGCCATCCGCTCGGCCACCAAGGTCACGGCCGAGGTCCTGGCCGAGGCGAAGAAGCTGAAAGTCGTCGGCCGCGCCGGCATTGGCGTCGACAATGTCGACATCAAGTCGGCCACCGCGCACGGCGTCGTCGTCATGAACACGCCCTACGGCAACGCCATCACCACGGCCGAGCACGCCATCGCCCTGATGTTCGCCGTGGCCCGCCAGATCCCCGACGCCAACGCCTCGACGCAGGCCGGCAAGTGGGAGAAGAACCGCTTCATGGGCACCGAGCTCAGCTTCAAGACGCTGGGCCTGATCGGCTGCGGCAACATCGGCTCGATCGTCGCCGAGCGCGCCATCGGGCTCAAGATGCGCGTCATCGCCTACGATCCGTTCCTGTCCGACCAGCGCGCCCAGGAGCTCGGCGTCGAGAAGGCAACGCTCGATCAGGTGCTGGCGCGCGCCGACTTCATCACCGTGCACACGCCGCTCACCGAGCAGACCAAGAATATCCTGAGCCGCGCCAACCTGATGAAGACCAAGAAGGGCGTGCGTATCATCAACTGCGCCCGCGGCGGCCTTGTCGACGAGCTGGCGGTACGCGATCTCCTGGTCTCCGGCCACATCGCCGGCGCGGGCTTCGACGTCTTCACCGAAGAGCCGGCCAAGGCGAACGTGCTGTTCGGCGCGCCCAACCTGGTCAGCACGCCGCATCTCGGCGCCTCGACGCTCGAGGCGCAGGAGAACGTGGCCCTGCAGGTCGCCGAACAGATGTCGGACTACCTGCTGACCGGCGCCATCGTGAACTCGCTCAACATGCCCAACGTCACGGCCGAGGAGGCGCCCCGGCTGGCGCCCTATCTCGACCTCGCCGAGAAGCTCGGTTCGTTCGCGGGCCAGCTCACCGACACCGACATCAAGGCCGTGTCGATCGAGTTCGAGGGCGACGTCGCCGCGCTCAACGTCAAGCCGCTCTCGCAGGTGGCGCTGATGGGCGTGCTGCGCCCGCAGCTCACCTCGGTGAACATGGTGAACGCGCCCGTCATCGCCCGCGAGCGCGGCATCGAGATGGCCGAGGTCAAGCACGAGCGCGCCAGCGACTACCATTCGATGATCCGGCTCACCGTCACGGCCGAGAAGTTCACCCGCTCGGTGACCGGCACGCTGTTCGGCGGCAAGCATCCGCGCATCGTCGACATCAAGGGCATCGAGATCGAGGCCGAGTTCGCCCCGCACATGCTCTACATCACCAACGACGACAAGCCGGGCTTCATCGGCCGACTGGGCACGCTTCTCGGCGAGAGCAAGGTCAACATCGCGACCTTCCACCTGGGCCGCGACGCGCCCGGCGGCTCGGCGATCGCCCTGGTCCAGGTCGACCAGCCGATCTCGCCCGAGCTGCTCAAGAAGATCGCCGCCCTCGAGGGCGTGGTGC
>JAEWIV010000341.1 GCA_023386865.1 Pseudomonadota bacterium | reverse complement strand
CCTCCAATGCATACAGCAGCGATCCCGCGCGCGACCTCCGCGAAGCGGCCGACCTGGCGGGAGAGGCCTTGAAGGCCGATCGGGGAAACCCCGTCGTGCTGCGCTGTGCGGGCTTCGTGGTGTGTTTCACCGAGCGCGACTACGCGTTGGCCTGGGACCTGATAGACCGGTCGCTCGCCATCGATCCCAACGCCGCGAATGCGTGGGCCTGGCGTGGCTTCGTCAGCGCTTTTGCCGGCAATGCGGAAGACGCCGTCGACGAGTTCGCGAAGGCGATCCGGCTCAGTCCGTTCGATCAATGGCTGAATACGTATTCGCTGGGCATGGTGTTCGCCCTCCTGACGAGCGATCGGCTCGAGGAAGGGCTGCGATGGGCGCGCAAGTGCATCCAGGAGAATCCGCGCTGGGGAGCGGCCCATCGGTATCTGGTCGGTGCGTTGTCGCTGACCGGTCGGGACGCCGAGGCTCGGGCGGCGGCCCGCGCCTACATGGCGCTGGAGCCGGCCTACACCGTACGCCATCTGGCCGAGATGGGCCCTTATCGTCGGACGCCGAGGCAAGAGCGTCTGTTCGCGGCCATGCGGCAGGCCGGGCTGCCTTGATCCGGACGCAGCGATGTCCGCTGTGGGTCATTCGCGTCGTTCTGAGGTTGCGTCGATGACTTCCGATCTACCCCGATGAACAGACATCCTCGGGGTTCGGCGGCAGGTCGCAAAAGCGCCAATAGGCGCCATCATCGTGCCACGTCGGCTGAATCGTTGCCCAGCCGGCTGAGTCCTTCTACGATCCGGAGTGGGGAGGCGGTGGAGTTGCATTGGCTCGTGAGCAGCGAAGACTAGCGGCGATCGTCGCTGCAGACGTTGTCGGCTACTCGCGCCTAATGGGACGCGATGAGAGCGGTACGCTTGCGCGCCTGCGAGAACATCGCAAGCTGCGATTCGACCCGACGTTGGCGCGCCACGGTGGCCGCCTGGTCAAGCAGACCGGCGACGGTGCGTTGGCCGAGTTCCCCAGCGCCGTTGATGCCTTAGGCGCGGCCATCGAGTTTCAGCAGGCGATGGCCGAGGCTAACCGCGATCAACCGGACGACACGGCCATCGTGTTCCGCATTGGCCTGCATCTCGGTGACCTGATCGTCGATGGCGATGATCTATATGGCGATGGCGTCAACGTCGCTGCGCGCCTGGAAGGAGAGGCGCCCGCCGGTGGCATTGTCATCTCGCGCCCCGTGCACGAGGCGGTCGACGGCCGGCTGAAAGCGGTGATGCACGATGTCGGTGACCTCGCGCTGAAGAACATCGAGCGTCCGGTCCGGGCGTTCCGCGTCGAGTGGAATGCCGCCGACTGGCAGGCGCCGGTCACCGCAGCTGCGACACCACCTGATGCGCCTCTGACGTTACCCGAGAAGCCCTCGATCGCAGTGCTGCCGTTCCAGAACATGTCTGGTGACCCCGAGCAGGAATACTTCGCGGATGGCATGGTCGAAGACATCATCACGGCGTTGTCGCGCTTCAAGTCTTTGTTCGTCATCGCGCGCAATTCGACCTTCACCTACAAGGGCAGGGCGGTTGACGTGCGCCAGGTCGGCCGCGACCTCGGAGTCCGCTATGTGCTGGAGGGCTCGATCCGCAAAGGTGGCGCCCGCCTGCGGATCACGGGACAGCTGGTCGAGGCGGCAAGTGGCGCCCACCTTTGGGCCGATAGGTTCGAAGGCGCGTTGCAGGACATCTTCACCCTACAGGACGAGATCACGGCCCGCATTGTCGCCGCGCTCGAGCCGAGCCTGCGTCAGGCCGAAATCGCACGCGCCCGCCGCAAGCCCCCGAACAATCTCGACGCCTACGACCTGTATCTCCGCGCGCTCCCGTTCGTCGCCACGGCGATGCCGGAAGACGCGGACAAGGCCCTTCGCCTGTTGGACGATGCGATCCGGCTGGAGCCGGACTACGCGGTCGTCCACGGGTTCATGGCGTGGTGCCACGAACAGCGTTACCTGCGCGGCGGCCTGCGCGAGGAAGCGCGGGAAGCCGCGCGCCGCCACGCGCATGCGGCGATCAAGGCCGGCGTGGACGATGCGATGGCCCTGGCCATGGGCGGCTTTGTCGTCGGGGTCGTGGAACGAGACTACGACACGGCGATGGAGGCAATCGACCGGTCCCTCTCGATCAGCCCGTCTTCAGCGCTTGCATTCGGCTTCAGCGCGATCATTCGCGCCTGGATCGGCGATGACGCGACCGCGATCGAGCACGCCAGGCTCGGCATTCGACTCAGTCCGTACGACCCTCTCATCTACCTGCCCTACGTTGGCCTCGCCTATGCGCAATTCTTCGCCGGTAGTTACGCCGAAGCGGCGAGCGCGGCGCGACGGGCCTCGCAGGCGAATCCCCGGTTCAGCGTGCCGTGCTACCTGCAGGCGGCGGCATTGGTCCGTTTAGGACGGCTTGAGGAGGCAAAAGCAACGGCCGGCCAGTTGCTGGAGTTGCAACCAGGCTTCACGATTGGCGGAATGGTGGCCGGCAACGTCATGCCGCCGGAACGCATGACCATGCTGGCTGACGCGCTGCGCCTGACGGGGTTGCCAGAATGAGCGATCAGCGCCGCCTCGCCGCCATTCTCGCCTGCGCTGACGAGGTGATCGAATGAGACGGCGGACAAGTCCGCTATGGGTCAGGAGCGGACATCTACAATCGAAGGCACGATGTCCGGTGAGGGCCAATAGCGGAAATTGCGGGCTGCTCGAGTTCCGAGTAGCCGACCACATCGGCCACCAAGATGGCGGCGGCGGCGCTGCTCGGTCATACGGAAAGTCCGGCCAGGCGAAGGCCTTCCTGCCTGTACGCGAAATCCTCCGGCCTCATGAAGGGCGGTCTGCGATCGGCCAGGCGCCGGAACTGCGCCATGAACTCGGCCGGGATGCCCGCCAGAGCCGATTGCGCCTCCTCGAGGCGTCCCATATGGGCCAGGCACGCGATCTTCAAGAGTGGCGGGTACTCCGGACGAAGCCGCGTGAGCTGATGCATGGCCTCCAGCGCAGGTTCGTATTGGCCCGCGAAAAGCTGCGCCGCCGCCAGCCACAAAGTCCACAGCCAGGTAAGAGGATCGTGTGGACTGGCGCGCATGGCCTGTTGAAGCCGCTCGATCGCCTCGTCGCGATGGCCACCGAAGCACAGCGTGCAGCCCAGCATGCTGATCACGAAAGCGCTGTTCGGATTGAGCGCGACCCCTGTGCGCGCCTGCGCTATCGCCGCCTCCCATTCGCCCCCCCACATCATCATGTGGGCCAGCACGGCATGAGCCATCGCGTCCTTGTCATCGAGCGCGACCGCGGTGCGCGCCTCCGCTCGGGGAATCCCCTGAACCTCGTCAAGGGGACGCTGCGAGAAATGCCAGATGTCCCACTGCATCGCCAACGCATAGCCGTGGTGTCCCGGTGCGAACTGCGGATCGAGGGCGATAGCTTGTCGAAGGAAGGCGAGCGCCTTTTGGTTCTCCTCCGGCGTGTACTTATAAAAGTGCCAAAGGCCGCGCTGGTAAGCTTCCCACGCGTCCAGCCGGTCAGGAGGCTTACGCATCACGCGATGCTGCTCGGCCTGTGCAAGAGCAGGCTCGATGAGACCGGCGACAGTCGCCGTCAGCTCATCTTGGACCGCAAAGATGTCCCTGAGTTCCCGGTCGTAACGTTCTGCCCAGACATGAGCGCCCGAGATGGCATCAATCAACTGTGCGGTGATGCGCAGCCGGTTGCCGCCCTTCCTGACTGAGCCTTCCAGTACATACCGCACACCCAGCTCGCGACCTACCTGCTTGATGTCGGCTGTCTTGCCTTTGTACGTGAAGGACGAGTTGCGAGCGATCACGAACAACCAGCGAATGCACGACAAACCGGTGATGATGTCCTCGACCAAGCCGTCCGCGAAGTACTCCTGCTCGGGGTCACCGGACATGTTCTGGAATGGAAGCACCGCGATGGATGGTTTGTCGGGGAGCGGCAGTGGAGCGGTTGCATCCGCTGCCTGGGTTGCTGCCTGCTGTCGGCCCTGGCCCCACTCGACCCTGTACGCCTGCACCGGCCGGTCGATGTTCTTGAGTGACAGCCGCCCGAGGTCCGCGAACTCTGCTTGCAGCTTACCGGCGGCGGCCTCATGCATGGTCCCAGACACGACGATCCCGCCCGGCGGCGCCTCGGCCTCCAGCCTGGCGGCGATGTTTACGCCATCGCCGTAGAGGTCGTCGCCATCGACGATCAGGTCGCCGACGTGGAGACCGATGCGGAACACGATGCGCTGCTCCTCGGGCAGCGCGGCGTTGGCCTGATCGACGGCTTGCTGGAACTCAATGGCGGCCCTGAGCGCATCGACCGCGCTGCCAAACTCGGCCAGCACCCCGTCGCCCGTCAGCTTCACCAGCCGCCCATCGTTCCTGGCAAGCGCCGGCTCCAGCCGCTGGGCCCTGTGGTCTTTCAGACGCGCGAGCGTACCAGCCTCATCCCGACCCATCAGCCGGGAGTACCCCACCACGTCGGCCGCTACGATAGCCGCCAGTTTGCGCTGCTCACGCGCCAAGACGTCTCCCCAGACCTCCCACGCATCCTAAGGCATTCTCGGGTGCGCCAACAAATGCCAAGGTTTAAGGGGTCCCGCGTCCGCTTTGGGTCAAAGGCCGACGTCAGGTCGTGTGCTTACTTCGTGCCTGCTCGGCGTGGCGCTTTTCTGCCCGATGATTCGGGCCGATGCCCTAGAACAGGACGACCTTGGTGTGATGTCTCTCGCCGAGATGGTCGGTCAGGCGCAGGGCGGCGTGGAACGGCTCGTCGACCGACCGGGATTGTCCGTCGATCTGGAAGAGCAGCGATACGACGGCGATGCGCTGCGGCGGGAGAGGGCTCTCGGCGGCGAACGTGCCGGTTGCGGCGTCCCGCACTCCGATGACGACGGTCGCGCTGGCCGGCATGCCCTCGATCTCGGCGCTGGTGATCCAACGGGGCACGTTGGTCATGTTGCTCGCTTCGAGGTAGATCTGGATCTCCAGGCGCGGCGTTGGCTGGGAGTCGTCGCCCGGACGCCAGAACGACTGATAGGCCGGATGGCGATGCACCGAGAAGCGCAAGCGGCGTCGCGGTTGGCGACCGAGGCGCGCCGTCAGCCAAGCCCAAGCTTTGCCAAGCATATGACGGTACTCCCGGGCGCCGGATGACAGCACTGCTGTCAGCTTGGTTGCGGCCCTATACGGTGCGAAAGAATTAAATTACCCAGCCGGCCGGCGCTTTCGGACTTGCCCGTGGTCCGAACTTTAGTTATTGTCTTTCTGTTATCCAGTTATGGCGGGTCAGTTGATCGGTCCCATGATCTTGCCCGGATTCATGATGTTGTCCGGATCGAGCGCCTTCTTGATCGCGCGCATCAGCGACATGGCCTCGCCATGCTCCTCGTAGAGGAACTTGATCTTGCCGAGGCCGACGCCGTGCTCGCCGGTGCACGTGCCGCCGAGCGACAGCGCGCGGGCGACCATGCGGTCGTTCAGCCCCTCGGCGCGCTCGAGGTAGGTCGGGTCGTCGGGGTTCACCATCATCGTGAGGTGGAAGTTGCCGTCGCCGACATGGCCCACGATCGGCGCGTAGAGGCCGCTCGCCACGATGTCCTTCTGGGTCTCGAGGATGCATTCTGCGAGCCGCGAGATCGGCACGCAGACGTCGGTCGCCCACATGCCCCAGCCGGGCTTGGCGGCCTTGGCTGCCCACGCCGCGTCGTGGCGGGCCTGCCACATCTTGGTGCGCTCCTCGGCCTGGCCGGTCCAGGCGAAGTGGCCGCCGCCATTCTCCTCGGCCAGCGCCTGCACCATCTCGGCCTGCTCCCTGGTGCTGGCCTCGGTGCCGTGGAACTCCAGCATCAGCGTGCTCTTCAGCGGCAGGTCGAGCTTGGAGTACTTGTTCACGGTGTCGACGGTCTCGGTGTCCATCAGCTCGATGCGCGCCACCGGGATGCCCGACTGGATGGTCTGGATCACGGTGTTGACCGCGCCCTCCAAGGTGTCGAAGGCGCAGGTCGCCGAGACCATGGATTCGGGGATGCCGTAGAGCCGCAGCGTGATCTCGGTGATGATGCCGAGCGTGCCCTCGGAGCCGACGAACAGCTTGACCAGGTCGTAGCCCGCCGACGACTTGCGCGAGCGGCGGCCGAGCCGCATCAGGCGGCCGTCGGGCGTGATCACCTGCAGCGCCAGCACGTTCTCGCGCATGGTGCCGTAGCGCACGGCGTTGGTGCCCGAGGCGCGCGTGCTGGTCATGCCGCCGATCGAGGCGTCCGCGCCGGGATCGATCGGGAAGAACAGGCCGGTGGCCCGGATGTACTCGTTGAGCTGCTTGCGCGTGACGCCGGGCTGGACGACGACGTCGAGGTCGGCCTCGTTGACCGCCAGCACCTTGTTCATGCGGCTGAGGTCGAGCGAGATGCCGCCGCTGGGGGCGCTGATATGGCCCTCGAGCGAGGTGCCGGTGCCGAAAGCGATGATCGGCGTCTTGCGGCGGGCGCAGATCTGCACGACCTGCTGCGCCTCCTCGGCCGATTCGACGAACACCACGGCGTCGGGCAGGTGCGCCTCGTGGAAGGAGATGTCCTTGCCGTGCTGCTCGCGCACGGCGTGCGCGGTGCTGACCCGATCGCCGAACAGCTTCTTCAGCTCGGCGATGGTGTCGTCGACGTGCGGGGCCTTTACCGGGGCCGTGGCGGCCATGCTGCTTCTCCTAGCCTAGGCGGGTTGGATACGCTCAAATGCCGCGAAAGCCAACCGAGGGAACGGCCATGCGCGACGTCTATGTAATCGGCTCCTACACCACGGCCTTCAAGAAGCATCCGGGCATGAGCTGGGGCGACCTGGCGCGCGAGGCCTATCTCGGCACGCTTTCGGATGCCGGCATGAAGAATGGCGCCGACATCGAACCGGGCTGGATGGGCATTTGCGGCATGGGCTTCTGGGGCCAGAACTCGATCCGCGCCCAGGCGCTGTTCCAGCCCCTGGTCGAGGAGGGGTTGTTCCCCGAGCGCGTGCCGATGTTCAACGTCGAGAACGCCTGCGCCACCGCCTCGACCGCCTTCATGGGCGCCTGGAAGGACGTGCTGGCCGGCACGCACGAGCTCTCCTTCTGCATCGGCATCGAGAAGCTGTTCAGCCCCGACGCTCCGGAACGCACCGCGGGCCTGTTCAACCAGGGCTACATAACCAGCCAGCACGACCGGCTGGTCGAGGAGATGAACCGCGTGGGCGAGATGGTCGGTTCGAAGTTCGCGCCCGGCGATGATCGCACCATCTTCATGGACACCTACGCCATGCAGGCCAAGTGGCACATGTGGAAGTACGGCACGACGCAGGAGCAGATCGCGATCGGCGCCGCCAAGAACCACAATTACGGCGCGCTGAACGACAAGGCGCAGTACCGCTTCCAGATGACGCCGCAGGCCGTGCTGGAGGACCGTCCGGTGTCCTACCCGCTGACCCGCGCGATGTGCGCGCCGATCGGCGATGGCGCGGCGGCGGCCCTGCTGTGCTCGAAGGAGTATCTCGAAAAGCTGCCGGCCGGCGTCCGGGAGCGCGCCGTGCGCATTGCCGGCGTCGGCTTTTCCGGCGGCAAGTATCGCAAGCTCGACGAGCCCGGCCTGACGCGCGCCGCCGCCGACAAGGCCTACAAGATGGCGGGGCTGGGTCCCGACGACATCGACGTCGCCGAAGTGCACGACGCCACCAGCTTCTGCGAGATCTACCAGTGCGAGATGCTGCGCTTCTGCCCCGAGGGCGAGGGCGGCAAGTTCGTCGACTCCGGCGCGACCGGCCCGGATGGGAAGTTGCCGGTCAACACCTCGGGCGGTCTCGTTTCCAAGGGCCATCCCGTCGGCGCTACCGGTCTTTCGATGCTGGCCGAACTCACCACACAGCTGCGTGGCGAGGCGGGCGCCCGCCAGGTGAAGGGTGCGGAGATCGCTTTGGCCGAGAACGGCGGTGGAGTCATCGGCATGGAGGAAGCCGTGGCATCGGTGGTGATTCTGAGGCGCGGTTGATTCAACGCGGACTTGAAACCGCGAACACGACGACAAACATGGAGATCAAGGAATGACAATCCGCTTCGACAATCGCGTCGCCATCGTCACCGGTGCCGGCAATGGGCTCGGCCGCGCGCATGCGCTGCTGCTGGCCAGCCGCGGTGCCAAGGTGGTGGTGAACGATCCGGGCGGCGCGGTCGACGGCAAGGGTGGCGACCACGCAGCGGCCGACAAGGTCGTAGCGGAGATCAAGAAGGCGGGTGGGGAGGCCGTGCCGAACTACGATTCGGTGGCTGACCCTGCGGGTGCCGCAAACATCGTCAAGACCGCCGTCGATTCCTTCGGCACGGTCGACATCGTCGTCAATAATGCGGGCGTGCTGCGCGACAAGACCTTCCACAACATGACGGTCGAGGATTTCGACTTCGTGGTGAAGGTCCACTTCCTCGGTACCGCCTACGTAACCCACGCCGCCTGGCCGATCATGCGCGCCAAGGCCTATGGCCGCGTCGTCGTCACCTCGTCGAACTCGGGCATCTACGGCAATTTCGGCCAGTCCAACTACGGCGGCGCCAAGCTCGCGGTCGTGGGATTCATGAATGCGCTGAGGCTGGAAGGCCAGAAGTACAACATCTTCGTCAATGCGCTGGCGCCGGTCGCCGGCACGCGCATGACCGAGAGCCTGATGACGCCGGAGATGCTGGCCAAGCTCGATCCGTCCTTCGTCTCGCCCATGGTCGCCTATCTCTGCTCCGAGCAGTGCCAGCGCACCGGGGAGATCTGGAGCGCCGGGGCCGGCTACTTCGCGCGGATCGAGTATCGCGAGGCGCCGGGCGTGCGCATCGCGGGCCGCGCGCCCACCCCGGAGGACGTCGCCGACAACATCGAGAAGATCGCCGACCTCTCGACCAGCAAGGTCTATCGGACCTCGACCGAGGAGGTGGCGGCGGTGGTCGGCTCCTGAACGCGGGCGTCGCCACGGGCGATCGCCTGGCGCCGGTCGTCGAGTGGCTGGCGCACGACGGCCGGCTGATCGCGCGGCCGGCCGAATTCATGGACCAGCTGATGAAGCAGGTTCTCAAGACCGGCATCCCGGTATGGCGCGCCTATATCGGCCTGCAGCTCGTCCACCCGCAGCTCCAGGCCATGGGCTACGAATGGCGGCGCGGCGAGAAGGTGCGGGAGATCGGCCGCGCCTGGGGCATCCAGTTCACGCAGGCCTATATCGGCAGCCCACTGCAGGCGGCGCGCGAGCAGGGCAAGCTGGTCCGACATCGGCTGGGCCACCTCACCGAGCACGATCACGTGCTGCTGCACGAGCTCAAGGCCGACGGCGGCGCCGACTACCTCGCCCTGCCCATGCGCATCCGTCGCGAGGGGCCGGCGCCCGTCGTGACCTTCACCACGGACAGCCGCGCGGGATTTTCGGACGACGACATCGCCGACCTGGTGCGCCTGGTCGACATGATGGGCGCGGTGACCGAGATGCATGTCGAGCGCAGCATCGCCGAGACCGTCGCCAACACCTACCTCGGGCCCGAGGTCGGCCAGCGCGTGCTGAACGGCGCCATCCGCCGCGGCGAAGGCGAGGCGATCCGCGCCGTGCTGTGGTTCTCGGACCTGCGCGACTTCACCGGCATGAACGAGCGCATGCCGGCGGACGAGCTGCTCGACCTCCTGAACAACTACCTGCAGCTGGTGGGCGACGCGCTGTCGTCCAACGGCGGCGAGATCCTGAAGTTCATCGGCGACGGCGTGATGGGCTATTTCCCGGCCGAGGATGCGCTGTTCCTGCCGATGGTCACCGGTCAGGCGGTCGCCGCGGCGCGCCGGCTGATCGGCGACATCGAGGCGGCAAACGAGGCGCGCGCCTCGGGCGGCCGCGAGCCGCTGCGCTTCGGCATCGGTCTGCATGTCGGCGACGTCACCTTCGGCAATGTCGGCACCGAGGACCGGCTCGACTTCACCGTGATCGGTCCCGCCGTCAATCGCGCGGCCCGGCTCGAAGGCATGACCAAGGCGCTGGGCGTGAAGGTCTGCGCCTCGGCCGAAATCCACGAAGTCTGCACGGTGCCGATGAAGTCGCTCGGCAAGCATCGGCTGCGCGGCATTCGCGAGCCGGTCGAGATCTACACGCTGCCGGATTAGAAGCTTGCTAGACCAGGACCTTCCAGCCCTCGACCCAACCCAGCGCCTCGGTGTCGGGCAGGGGCTGGCTCGAGGCATCGACCTCCAGCCGGTCGCCCAGCCGTCGTGCGCCGCAAAGCTCGAGGACCTTGTCGACCTTCTTGCCGCCGCCGCAGAACGTGTCCTGGTAGGTCATGTCGCCGAGCGCGATGACGCCGTAGCGGTGGCCCGAGAGGTCGGGGCGCTCGCGCTCCAGCGTCTCGACGAGCGGCAGGATGTTGGTCGGGATGTCGCCCGAGCCGTGCGTGGCGCAGACCACCAGCAGGACGTCGTGTGCGACGAGGTCGGCGCTCGTCGCGGCCCGGTCCGTGACGTCGACGGCATGGCCGGCCGCTTCGAGCACCGGCTTCAGCGCGTCGGCCACCATCTGGGCGTTGCCCGATTCGGTGCCGACCAGGATCAGGATCGTGGCCATCGCCGAGGGGATAGGCCAGCACGTGCCGCGATGCGACGCGACCCGATGGCGCGGCCATCGGCACCCGTGTAAGGCTGCCTTGCCATGGAACGAACTCCCGTCATCGCCGCGCTCGAAGGCGGCGTCCTAACCCTGATGCTCAATCGGCCGCAGCGCCTCAACGCCATGAGCAATGCGCTGATCGAGGCCATGAACCACGAGCTCGCCCGTGCCAAGCGCGATCCCGACATCCGCTGCGTGTTGCTGACGGGGCTCGGCCGCGGCTTCTGCGCCGGCGCCGATCTCGCGGGCGGCGGCACGGTCGATTCGACGGCCAACGTGCCACCCGACCTCGGCGCCAACATGGACCGCATCTTCAATCCCATGATCCGCGCCATGCGCGCGCTGCCCAAGCCGATCGTCGGCGCGATCAACGGCGTGGCGGCAGGCGGCGGCGCCAACTTCGCGCTCGCCTGCGACATCGTCCTGGCGGCGCGGTCGGCGCGCTTCGACCAGGCGTTCGTGCGCATCTCGCTGGTGCCCGATCTCGGCGGCACCTGGTTCCTGCCGCGCACCGTGGGCGACGCGCGCGCCCGCGGCCTCGCCATGCTGGGCAAGTCGATGACGGCCGAGGAGGCCGAGCGCATGGGCATGATCTGGCAGGCGGTCGACGACGATGCGCTGATGGCCGAGGCGACGAAACTCGCGCGCCAGCTCGCGGGCGGGCCGACGCTCTCCTATGCCGCGATCAAGCAGGCGATCAACGCGGCCGCCACCAACACGCTCGACCAGCAGCTCGATCTCGAGCGCGACAGCCAGCGCGAGCTTGGCCGCAGCGCCGATTTCAAGGAGGGCGTGGCGGCCTTCCTCGCCAAGCGGCCGGCGCAGTTCGCGGGACGCTAAGACCATGAACTACACCACGATCACCGTCGCGCACGACCAGGGCCTGGCCACGCTGACGCTCAATGCGCCCGACAAGCTCAATGCCGTGTCACGCAAGATGATCGCCGAGCTGAAGGATTGCTGGGAGACGCTCGCCGGCGACGGCGCGGTGCGCGCCGTGCTGCTGACCGGCGCCGGCCGCGGCTTCTGCGCCGGCGCGGATTTGAGCGATCCCGACCGCGGCAGGGAAGGCGATTCGGGCTCGGCGCTCGACAAGTTCTTCAATCCCGTGATCCGTCTGATGCGCTCGGTGCCCAAGCCGATCGTGGCGGCCGTGAACGGACCGGCGGCCGGCGTCGGCATGAGCTTCGCGCTCGCCGCCGACATCGCCATCGCTGCGAAGTCCGCGAGCTTCCTGCAGGCCTTCGCCCGCATCGGGCTGCTGCCGGACGGCGGCAGCACCTGGTTCCTGCCGCGCCTGGTCGGCGAGCAGCGGGCCCGCGCGCTCGCGATGCTGGCGCCCAAGATCAGCGCCGAGCAGGCCAAGGATTGGGGCCTGATCTGGGACGTCGTCGAGGACGGCGAGCTGATGAAGACGGCGACCGACGTGGCGCGCGGCTTGGCCGACGGGCCGACCTTGTCCTTGGCGCGCATCAAGGAGGCGATGAACCGCGCCTCCGGCAATGCGCTCACCGAGCAGCTCGACCTCGAGCGCGACTTCCAGCGCGAGCTCGGCCGCAGCGAGGATTTCAAGGAAGGCGTCATGGCCTTCCTCGCCAAGCGCAAGCCCAGCTTCAAGGGCAAGTAGGGGGAAGCATGACGACACCGCACAAGGAGATCGCCTCGGGCCTCAAATTTCCCGAAGGCCCCGTCGCCATGCCCGACGGCTCGGTGATCCTGGTCGAGATCGCGCGCCAGACGCTGACGCGGATCATGCCGGACGGCAAGCAGCACGTGATCGCCAATCTCGGCGGCGGCCCCAACGGCGCGGCCATGGGTCCCAACGGCAAGATCTACGTGACCAACAACGGCGGCTTCAACTGGATCAAGCTGCCGGACGGCCGCACGTTTCCCGGCACCGCGCCGGCCGACTACAAAGGCGGCTCGATCCAGGTGGTCGATCCCGAGACCGGCAAGTTCGAGACGCTTTACGACTCCTGCAATGGGCGCAAGCTGAACGGGCCCAACGACCTGGTGTTCGACGATGCCGGCGGCTTCTGGTTCACCGACCTCGGCAAGACCCGCGAGCGCGACAACGACCGCGGCGCCGTCTACTACGCCAAGGCCGATGGTTCGAAGATCGAGGAGAAGATCTTCCCGCTGGAGCGGCCCAACGGCTGCGGCCTCTCGCCCGACGGCAGGGCGCTCTATGTCGTCGAGACGCCGACTGCGCGCTGCTGGTCCTTCGAGCTCTCGGCGCCCGGCGAGATCAAGTCGGCCAATGGGCCGTACCGCGGCGAGAAGGGCCGCGTCGTCGTCGGTCTCGGCGGCTACCAGATGTTCGATTCGCTCGCGGTCGATTCGGCGGGCCATATCTGCGTCGCCACGCTGATCACCGGCGCGGTCTCCGACATCTCCCCCGACGGCAAGTCGGTGACCCAGTACAAGCTGCCCGACGCCATGGTCACCAACGTCTGCTTCGGCGGCAAGGACCTGCGCACCGCCTTCGCCACGCTGTCGCTCACCGGCAAGCTCGTGAGCTTCGAATGGCCGCGTCCGGGCCTCAAGCTCGAATACCTGAACAAGTAGGACTGCTCGTGGCGCGCGGACGATCGAGGAAGGCCGCTCCCAACCGCGGCGGCATGGCGTTCGGGCGCAACGTGATGGTGCTCGGCCTCGTGATCCTGGCGCTCGGCGCCTATGGCGTCGTCATGGGCGCGCTGACGCTCAAATGGCCGCGCGCGGCCGCGACCATCACCAGCGCCGAGCTGCTGCGCCAGACCACCACCAGCCGCGGGATGGACGGGCGCTCGATCGAGGACGGCTGGAACAGCTTCCATGTGATCTATCAGTATCGCGTCGGCGACCGCGACTATGTGGCGGGCGGCGTCGAGCCCTACGACTTCGGAATGCAGAACTCCGCCGGCGCCGCCAAGATGCGCGAGCGCCATCCGATCGGCTCGCCGGCCAAGGTCGCCTACGATCCCGCCAATCCGGCCGTGGCCTATCTCGAGCCGGGGCCGAGCTCGTTCGCGCTGGTGCTGTCGGGCATCGGCGCGTTCATGCTGCTGGTCGGCTGGTGGGTGCGAACCAAGGCGGCGCAGGGCATCGGCAGCATGAACGAGGAGGGCGCCACCGAACGCGTCGCCCGGGCGCAACGTGAGGGCGATCCTCTCTAGCCGGCACGGCGCGACCAGCGGCGGTTGACACGATCAAGAACTCGGGTTATATATCGAGCATCGCGCCATCTGGATGGCGCCGTTCTTTGCATCGTTCATCCGACGTTTTCGCTCGCACCGCCCAGCTGCCGGCCGGGCGGTGAGCGTCAGGCTCTCGCCAGCGCCCGCACGTCGCGGCTGGCGATGATCCTGCCGGTGGCGTAGGCCTCGTGGTTGGCGTCGACGTCGCCCAGCTTGTAGCGGTAGTTCACCATCATGGCGTAGGACTGCTTCAGGCCGTTGGCGCTGGTGTCGGCTAGCCAGTTGAGGCGCTCGACGACCGCGCCGTTGCCGAGGTGGAAATGCGCCACGCGATCGAGCGCGCGGCCCCTCTCGTCGGTCGTGGTGAGGTAGCGCGCGGCGAGCCGCGACAGGATGGGCCGCAGCGCCTTGTCGATCGCCGGCACTTCCCACCAGCTCGGCCGGTCGAGCAGCTGGCGCACGGCGGCGGCGCCGGCGGCCTGGTTGGTCACCGGCACCAGCGAGGCGATCTCCGACGCCGTCAACGCGCCGTCGCCTTCGGTCTTCAGGCGGCCGTCGACATGCTGGCGCAGGCCTGGGATCGGCGACAGCGTGGCGAAGTCCTTGATGTTGGGCAGGTCGCGCGCAAGCTGCTCGGCCACGCGCTTGATCAGGAAGTTGCCGAAGCTGATGCCGGCCAGACCCTGCTGGCAGTTCGAAATCGAGTAGAAGATCGCCGTGTTGGCGTGCTTGGGATCGCTCGTCTCGGCGCGCGCGTCGAGCAGGCGTTGCACGTTGCCCGCCATGCCGTCGACCAGCGCGACCTCGACGAAGATCAACGGCTCGTCGGGCATGCGCGGATGGAACATGGCGAAGCAGCGGCGGTCCGAATCCAGGCGGTTCTTGAGATCGCGCCACGACCGGATGGTATGCACGGCCTCGTAGTCGACGAGCTTCTCGAGGAGCGCCGCCGAGGCGTTCCAGTCGATGCGCACCAGGT
>JAEWIV010000308.1 GCA_023386865.1 Pseudomonadota bacterium | reverse complement strand
GAGGAATATCTCCCCGGCCGCACCGAGAACCTGCACGACTATCTCATCCCCACCATCGGCGACGTGCCCGAGATCGAATGCATCCTGATCGAGGATCGCGAGCCGCTCGGGCCGTCGGGCGCCAAGGGCGTCGGCGAGCCCGGCCTGGTGCCGACGGCGCCGGCGATCCTGGGCGCGGTCCATCACGCCGCCGGCGTGCGTACCAGGCGCGTGCCGCTGTTGCCGCATCGCCTGCGCGAGGCCATCGTTGCCGCGGGGAGGGGTGGATGAGCGACGACATCACGCTCACCGAGGCCGAGGCCAAGGCCGGCATCGTCCGCTGCGATGCCTGTCCGGTGCTGTGCCGCATCCGGCCGGGCCGCGCCGGCGCCTGTGATCGCTATGCCAACGAAGACGGCAAGCTGGTTCGCGTCGATCCCCTGGTGCTGCTGGCCAAGCCCGACCTGGCGCGCGTCGCCTTCGTCGAAGGCAGCGATTCCTGGCGCGGCGAGCTCGGCAAGGGCGAAGGCGCCTTCGTCACCGGCATCGGCGCCACCACGACCTATCCCGACTACAAGCCCGCGCCGTTCATCGTCTCCTCGAAGCACGAGGGCGTCGACATGGTCACGGTCGTGACCGAGGGCATCTTCAGCTACTGCGGCGTCAAGGTGAAGATCGACACCGACCGCTATCTCGGCCCCGAGCAGGCCGCGGTCCGCGTCAAGGGCGAGGCGGTCGGCCACGTCACCACGGCCGAGTACGGCTCGCAAATGCTGTCGCTCGGTGGCGTGCATCACCTGGTCGGCGGCAGCAAGAAGGAAGGCGTCGTCACCTGCGACGCGCTTTTGGCGCTCTGCAATCGCGAGGCCGTCGAGCTCGCGATCGACGACGGCTCGACCGTGGTCGTGCAGGCCGACCGGCCGCCGGTGGTCAACGGCACCCGCGAGGAGCGCATGCGGGTGGGCTGCGGCTCGGCTGCCATCGGCATGTTCGCGCCGCAATGGCAGGGCCATGTCGACGAGGTGATCGTCGTCGACGACCACATCACCGGCGTGCTGAGCGAGCACCAGGGCGGCCGCTTCCTCGACATGAAGCCGGCCGGCATCCGCGTGCGCGGCCGCAAGTCGACGCCCGGCCGCTACTTCCAGGTCGCCGAGCCCGGCCTCGGCTGGGGCGGCACCAACGTCTCTGACCCCTTGGAGATCATCGAGAAGATCGACCCCAGGCAGGCCTGGCCCGGGCTAAAACTTCTGATGGTCTCGACCACCGGCGAGCACTCCGCGTGGTTCGAGCTCGACCAGCAGCTGAAGCCGCAACCGGCGGAGATGCCGGCGCCGGTGCGCCACGTCGTCGAGCGCATCGCCGAGAACTGCGAACCGGCGCTCTGCACCGTGATGTTCATGGCCGGCGCCGGCGGCTCGCTGCGCGCCGGCGTCACCGAGAATCCTGTGCGGCTGACGCGCTCGGTACGCGACGCCCTGACCAAGGTGACCCTGGGCGGGGTGCCGGCCTATGTCTGGCCGGGCGGCGGCATCACCCTGATGGTCGATGTGGCGAAGATGCCGGAGAAGTCGTTCGGCTACGTGCCGACACCGGCGCTGGTCGCGCCCATCGAATTCACCTTGCGCGCCAGCGACTACGCGGCGCTGGGCGGCTACGCCTCGCGTGCGGTCACCCTCGAAGACGTGCTGCGCGCCAACAAGGTGCGGCTCGACCCATGAGCGCTATTGCTGCCCGGTTCCCTGACGGCCGCCTGCACCTGCAGCACGGACCGATCGACCTCATCATTGAAGCGTTCGGTGCGGCCTTGGAAGTCGAGCGTGCCTACGCACAGGCGATTGAGCGCTTCGCCGACATCCTGCCGACCTTGGTGCGCGAGCTTCGGACGCTGCGCCGCCCGGTTGGCGATGCCTACCCGCTGCTGCAGGGCCCGGTGGCGCGCCGCATGGCCGAGGCCGTCTGGCCGCATCGCGCCGTCTACATCACGCCCATGGCGGCGGTGGCGGGCGCCGTCGCCGACGAGATGCTGCAGGCGCTGGTGCGCGACCGAACGCTCGACAAGGCCTACGTCAACGACGGCGGAGACATCGCCCTCCATCTGACGCCCGGCCACGAGCTGCGCGCCGGCATCTTCGCCACCGCCCTCGACGGCGTGGCGCGTCTCACCTTCGACCAACCCGTGCGCGGCATCGCCACCTCGGGCCGCGGCGGGCGTTCGTTCTCCCGTGGCCTCGCCGATTCGGCCACCGTGCTGGCGGCAACCGCCGCCGCCGCCGATGCCGCGGCGACCCTGATTGCCAACGCGGTGAACGTCGACCATCCGGCCATTGAACGCCGGCCCGCGCGCGAGCTCGATCCCGACAGCGATCTGGGCGACCTGCCGGTGACTGTCGCGGTCGGGCCGCTGGCTGACGCCCTGGTTGCCGAGGCGTTGGGCCGCGGTGCCGCTGAAGCGCGCCGTTTGCGGCTTTGCGGCCTGATCGAAGGGGCGGCGATCTCGCTTGGTGGCCAATGGCGTCTCGAGACCGGCGGCACGGCACTTGCTCGGAAGAAGGTGGGATGACCGATCCTTTGAAGGAAGCGATGGCGGTCCTCGACGCCTACATGGACGGCCTCAATCGCGGCGACGAGGCTGCCGTCAACGCGGCATGCAATTTTCCGCATGTGCGGCTGGCGGGCGGCAAGGTCGTGGTCTGGAACAACCACGGCGACTACAGGCTCGCCGATTTCGTGGCGCGCGCCGGCGAAGGCTGGGCGCGCAGCCAGTGGGACGAGCGCACGCCGATCCATGTCGGGCCGGACAAGGTGCACCTGAAGGTGGCATTCAGCCGTTGGAAGGCGGATGGCTCGCTGATCGGCCGCTTCGAGACGATCTACATCGTCACGCGGCTGGACCGTCATTGGGGCATCCAGGCGCGTTCGTCTTTCGCGAGTTGAGTGCTAGGTTCGGCCACGGAATGGGGCTGCTTCACGGAGGGGATGACATGCTGACCCGCAACAGGTTGCTCGCTGGCGCCGCGGCGCTGCTCGGGCTGTCGATCGTCGCGCCGGCTGGCGCGCAGGCACCGATCAAGATCGGCGAGATGAACAGCTACAAGGTCTTTCCGGCGTTCCTGGAGCCCTACAAGAAGGGCTGGGAGCTGGCGGTCGAGGAGGTCAATGCCGCAGGCGGCGTGCTCGGCCGCAAGATCGAGGTGGTGAGCCGCGACGACAACGGCAATCCGGGCGACGCCGTGCGCGTGGCCGAGGAGCTGTTGAGCCGCGAGGGCGCCTCCTTTCTGGTCGGCACCTTCCCGTCGAACGTGGGCCTCGCCGTCGCCGACTTCGCCAAGCAGCGCAAGGTGCTGTTCCTCGCTGCCGAGCCGCTCACCGACAAGATCGTGTGGGACCAGGGCAACGCCTTTACGTTCCGCCTGCGCACCTCGACCTACATGCAGACGGCGATGCTCATTCCCGACGCCGTCAAGCTCAACAAGAAGCGCTGGGCGATCGTCTATCCCAACTACGAGTACGGCCAGTCGGCGACCGCCGCCTTCAAGAAGCTGCTGTCGGCCAAGCAGCCCGGCGTCGAGTTCGTCACCGAGCAGGCGACCCCGCTCGGCAAGATCGACGCCGGCGCGGTGGTGCAGGCGCTGGCCGACGCCAAGCCCGACGCGATCTTCTCCTCGCTGTTCGGTCCCGACCTCGCCAAGTTCGTGCGCGAAGGCCAGCAGCGCGGCGTCTTCAAGGGCGTCGAAGTCTTCAACCTGCTGGCGGGCGAGCCCGAGTATCTCGATCCCCTGAAGGAGGAGGCGCCCGACGGCTGGTACGTGACGGGCTATCCCTGGAGCGAGATCAAGACGCCCGAGCACACCAAGTTCCTCAACGCCTACCAGGCCAGGTTCAAGGACTATCCGCGCCTCGGCTCGGTGGTCGGCTACGCCACCATCATGTCGGCGGTCGAGATCATCAGGAAGGCGGGCTCGCTCGACCAGGACAAGCTGATCAAGGCGGCGAGCGGCATCACCGTCATGACGCCCTTCGGCATGATCGAGTACCGGCCGCTCGACCATCAGTCGACCATGGGCGCCTATGTCGGCAAGCTCGGCGTCAAGGACGGCAAGGGCTACATGAAGGACTGGCGCTTCGTCGACGGCAGGGACGTCCTGCCGCCGGACGACGAGATCAAGAAGATGAGGCCGGCGAATTGACAGAGGCGCTTCCTCCCCTTCGCGGGGTCCGCGAAGGGGAGGTGCCCGCGCAGTGGGCGGAGGGGTCATGAGCAACAGTACTGATGCCCATGACCCCTCCGTCGGCGTAAGACGCCGACACCTCCCCAGCTTCGCTGGAGAGGAAGGCGCTATCACCGTCCACATGATTTGACGTGACCTTCGCCTCCTTCATCATCCAGCTGCTGAACGGGCTGGCGGCCGCGGCGTCGCTGTTCCTGGTGTCGGCCGGCCTGTCGCTGATCTTCGGCGTGACGCGGATCGTCAACTTCGCGCACGGCTCGCTCTACATGCTGGGCCTTTACGGCGCCTACAGCCTGATCCAGGCGCTCGGTCGCACGCCGCTCGGCTTCTGGACCTCGGTCGTGCTCGCGGCGCTGGCCGTCGGCCTGGTCGGCGTGCTGATCGAGGTTCTGGTCCTGCGCCGCATCTACAAGGCGCCCGAGCTGTTCCAGCTGCTGGCCACCTTCGCCGTCGTGCTGGTGATCAAGGACATCGCCCTCTTCGTCTGGGGCGCCGAGGATCTGGTCGGTCCGCGCGCGCCCGGCCTTTCCACGGCCGAGATCCTGGGCCGCCGCATCCCGACCTACGACCTGCTGCTGATCGCCATCGGCCCCGTGGTGCTGCTGGTCATGTGGCTGCTGCTGACGCGCACGCGCTGGGGCGCCCTTGTGCGCGCCGCCACCCAGGCCCGCGAGATGGTCGGCGCGCTCGGCGTCGATCAGGCCAAGCTCTTCACCTCCGTCTTCTTCGTCGGCGCGGTGCTGGCAGGCCTGGGCGGCGCGCTGCAGATCCCGCGCGAGCCTGCGAATCTCGAGCTCGACCTCTCCGTCATCGCCGACGCCTTCGTCGTCACCGTGGTCGGCGGGCTGGGCAGCATCGGCGGCGCCTTCCTGGCCGCCGTGCTGATCGGTGTCGCCAAGGCCTTCTGCATCGGCGTCGGCACCGTCAACTGGTTCGGCGCCGAGATCGTCTTCTCCAAGCTCACGCTGGTGGTCGAGTTCCTGATCATGGCGATCGTCCTGGTCGTGCGCCCGTTCGGCCTTCTCGGCAAGCCGCAGGCCGCGCAACGCATCGCCGCCGACCCCGCGCCGCCGTTGACGGTGCCGTCCTGGACTTCCGTGCTGGTCGGTCTGGCGCTGCTGGTCGCCGTGCCCATCGTCGCCGACCGCTACGTCACCATTCTGCTGACCGACATCTTCTGCTTCGCCCTGTTCGCCGTCAGCCTGCACTTCATCATGGGGCCGGCGGGCATGGTGTCGTTCGGCCATGCCGCCTATTTCGGCCTTGGCGCCTATGCCGCCGGCCTGCTCCTGAAGAAGGCCGGCCTGCCCATGGAGGCGGCGCTGGTGCTGGCGCCGCTGGTCGCCGGCGCCTTCGCCGTCGTCTACGGCTGGTTCTGCGTGCGCCTGTCGGGCGTCTACCTCGCCATGCTGACCTTGGCCTTTGCGCAGATCAGCTGGTCGATCGTCTTCCAGTGGGATTCCGTCACCGGCGGCAGCAACGGCGTGTTCGGCGTCTGGCCGTCGGCCTGGCTCGCCGGCAAGACGACCTACTACTACCTCGCGCTCGCCTTCTGCGGCGCCGGCATCGCGCTGCTGTGGCGCGTGCTGTTCTCTCCCTTCGGCTATGCTCTGCGCGCCGGTCGCGATTCGCCCTTGCGCGCCGAGGCGATCGGCATCGACCTGCGCGCCTGTCAGTGGATGGCCTTCGTGCTGGTCGGCGCGCTCGCGGGCCTGGCGGGCGCCGTCTATGCCTTCTCCAAGGGCAGCATCTCGCCCTCGACCATATCCATCGCCCAATCGACCGACGGCTTGATCATGGTGCTGCTGGGCGGCATCGAGACCCTGACCGGACCATTGGCAGGGGCGGCCATCTTCACCTGGCTGCGCGACGAGGTCGCGCGTCGCACCGAGTTCTGGCGCGCCGTCATGGGGCTGGTGATCCTGGCGATCGTCCTGCTGTTCCCGCAGGGCCTGGTCGGCGGCTTGAAGGCGCTGGTGCAGCGCTGGCGCGAGGCCAGATCAAGGGAAAAGCTGGCATGAGCGCGGTGCTGCAAGTGGAGGGCCTGCACAAGTCGTTCGGCGGCGTCCAGGCCGTGGCCGACGTCTCCTTCGCCGTCGATGCCGGTGAGCTTCTGGCCCTGATCGGCCCCAACGGCGCCGGCAAGAGCACCTGCTTCAATATGCTGAACGGCCAGCTCGCGCCCGATGGCGGCATCGTCCGCCTCGAGGGGCGAGACATCGTTGGCCTGAAGCCGCGTCAGATCTGGCGGCTGGGCGTCGGCCGCACCTTCCAGATCACGGCGACCTTCGCCTCGTTGTCGGTGCGCGAGAACGTGCAGATGGCGCTCTACTCTCACGCTGGACGCCTGCGCTCGCTGTTGTCGCGCTTCGGCACGGCGTTCGTCAGCGAGGCCGATGCGCTGCTGGCGCAGGTCGGCATGCTCGACCAGGCCGGGCGTCCCTGCGGCGTGCTGGCCTATGGCGACCTCAAGCGCGTCGAGCTCGCCATGGCGCTCGCCAACCAGCCGCGTCTGCTGCTGATGGACGAGCCGACTGCCGGCATGGCGCCCCGGGAGCGCGTCGCCCTCATGGAGCTCGCGGGCCGTCTCGCGCGGGCCCGGAAGATCGCCGTGCTGTTCACCGAGCACGACATGGACGTGGTGTTCAGCCAGGCCGACCGCATCGTCGTGCTCGATCGCGGCCAGCTCATCGCCGGCGGCACGCCGCAGGAGGTGCGCGCCAATCCCGACGTGCGGGCGGTGTATCTGGGAGGGACGCACTGATGTCCCGCCGAAGCGCGGAGCACGCATGCTCAACGTGAAGGACCTGCACGCCTACTACGGCCGCGCCCATATCCTGCATGGCGTGTCGCTGGAGGCGTCGGCCGGCGAGGTCGTGGCGCTGCTGGGCCGCAACGGCGCTGGCAAGTCGACGGTGATGAAGTCCATCATGGGCCTGGTGCCGGCGGCGGCGGGCGAGGTCACCTTCGACGGCCGGCGCATCGAACGCCTGCCGCCTTATCGCGTGGCCCGGCTCGGCCTGGGCTACGTGCCGGAGGATCGCCGAATCTTCACCGAGCTCACCGTGATGGAGAACCTCGCCGTCGGCCTGCAGCCGCAGCGAAAGGATGCGCCGTCGTGGACCGAGGACAAGCTGTTCGCCCTGTTCCCCAACCTTGCCGGCATGCGCGAGCGGCCGGGCGGACGCATGTCGGGCGGCGAGCAGCAGATGCTCACGATCGCCCGCACGCTGATGGGCAACCCGCGCTGCGTGCTGCTCGACGAGCCGTCGGAAGGCCTGGCGCCGATCATCGTCGAGCAGATGGCCCGCTCCATCCATGCCCTGAAGGGCGAGGGGCTCTGCGTGCTGCTGAGCGAGCAGAACCTGCATTTCTCCCAGGCGGTGGCCGACCGCGCCTATATCATCGAGAAAGGCCAGATCCGCTTCGGCGGATCGATGGCCGAACTGGCGGCCGCCGCTTCCCTCCGCGAACAGTATCTGTCGGTGTAGAGCATGTGCGAATTCATCGTCTTGCCGTTTCTTGTCATCCTGAGCGTAGCGAAGGATCTCATGCCGGTTGCAAGCGGCGATGAGGTCCTTCGCTCCGCTCAGGACGACAGATACAGGCGGGGGCGGTCCTAGCCATGCCGCCGCGTTTCCTCACCGTCGGCATCGATGTCGGCGGAACCTTCACCGACCTGCTGGCGGTCGATCCGCGCTCCAACGAGGTCAAGCTCGCCAAGGTGCCGACCACGATCGACAATCAGGCCACGGGCTTCATGGCCGCGCTCGCTGCGGCCGGCGCCGACCCGGCCGTCGTGCAGGCGCTGGTCCACGGCACGACCACGACCACCAATGCGCTGCTGGAGCGCAAGATCGCCAAGGTCGGGCTCATCACCACCAAGGGCTTCCGCGACGTGCTGGAGCTCGGTCGCCGTACGCGACCTCAGCCCTACGGCTTGCGTGGCACCTTCAAACCGCTGATCGACCGCGAATTTCGGCTGGAAGTGCCCGAGCGCATGGATGCCGACGGCAAGGTCCTGACCCCGCTCGACGAGGCGGCGGTGGGCGAGGCGGCGAAGACGCTGATCGCCATGGGCTGCGAGGCCGTGGTCATCCATTTCCTGCACAGCTACATCAACCCGGCGCACGAGAAGCGCGCCGCCGAGATCGTCCATTCGCTCTGGCCGAACGGTTACATCACCGCGGGCCACGCCATCCTGTCGGAATATCGCGAGTACGAGCGCGGCGTCACGGCGGCGGTCAATGCCTCGGTGCAGCCCGTGCTCGACCGCTATCTCACCCGCCTGCGGCTCGAGCTCCTGGCCAAAAGCTTCGACCGCGACATCCTGGTCATGCAGGGCAACGGCGGCACCGCCTCGTCGCAGTTCATCGCGCTCTCCGCCGTGAACACCGTGATGTCGGGTCCGGCCTCGGGCGTCATGGCGGCGGCCTATACCGGCCGCGCCTCGGGCCATCCCAACCTCATCACCTACGACATGGGCGGCACGTCGACCGATGTCGGTCTGATCGAGAACGCCGTGCCGACCGTGTCGGGCGAGCTCGAGCTGGAATACGCCATGCCCATCCACGTGCCGATGGTCGACGTGCACACTATCGGCGCCGGCGGCGGCTCGATCGCCACGGTCGATCCCGCGGGCATGCTGCGCGTCGGGCCGGAGAGCGCCGGCGCGCGGCCGGGGCCGATCTGCTACGGCCGCGGCGGGAGCGAGCCCACCAACACCGCCCCCAACCTGGTGCTGGGTCGGCTCGATCCCGACCGGCTGCTGGGCGTCGACCATCCGGTGACCCTCGATCATGTGCGTGGCCTGATCGAGCAGAAGGTCGGCAAGCGGCTCGGCCTCGATGCCGAGGCGGCCGCCGCTGCCATCCTGCGCGTCGCCAACGATCGCATGGCCGGCGCCATCCGGCTCGTCTCTCTGTCGCGCGGCCCCGACCCGCGCGACTTCGCCCTGTTCGCCTTCGGCGGCGCCGGGCCGTTGCACGCCACGGCCCTGGCGCGCGAGCTTTCCATTCCGACCGTCCTGGTGCCGGCGCGACCCGGCATCACCAATGCCCTGGGCTGCGTCGTCGCCGACCTGCGTCACGACTACGTGCGCACCATCAACAAGCCGCTGTCGGCGATCGACGATCCGACCATCGCCGGCGTCTTCGCCGAGCAGGCAGCACTTGGCCGCACGACCATCGTCAAGGAAGGCGTGCCGGTGCGCGAGCTGCGCCGGGTCTTGAGCGCCGACATGCAGTTCCAGGGCCAGAGCCACATCCTGTCGGTCGCCGTCGAGAGCGAAAGCATCGGCGTCAAAGGCCTGCATGAGGCCTTCGCCGCGGCGTACTTCCGCCGCTTCGGGATCGAGCTGCCGGAAATCCCGCCGGTGCTGGTCAATCTGCATACCGCCGTGATCGGCGTGCGGCCGGAGATCTCGCTCGGCGCACTCGCCGCCGGCGAACGCGCACCGACGCTCGAGGCCGCTCAGGCCGGCGAGCGGCGCGTGTGGTTCAGCGAGGGCTGGCAGCAAACGCCGATCTACAGCCGCGACCGGCTGCCGCTCGATGCGGCGTTCGAGGGGCCGGCGATCCTCGAGCAGCTCGATTGCACGACCGTCGTCGATCCGGGTGATCGCGTGACGCTGGACAAGCTCGGCAACCTGCTGATCTCGGTTCGTGGCTGACCAAGCGGACCTGCTGCCGATGGTCCGGTCGGGCAGCCCGATCGTCACGACGGTGCTCGATCGTTGGTTGCAGATCGCCCTGCGGGCGTGGCGCCGTGCGGGAGGTTTCTCTTGGCGGTCGATGGCGGCCGAAAGCCTGGACGGCTATGCACGGACAGTCGCTAGATTGATTTTCCGGGAGTTGAAGCAATGAAGATCACCGACGTCGCCTGCCATATCCTGCAATGCAAGGTCGACAAGCCGTTCGTGTCGGCGCGCGGCTGGGTCTATGGCACGCGCTCGTCCTGCGTGGTCGAGATCTCGACCGACGAGGGCATCACCGGCTGGGGCGAGTGCTACGGGCCGTCGGCGGTCGCGAAAACCTTCATCGAGACCCAGTACAAGGCGCGCGTGGTCGGTCGCGATCCGTTCGACGTCGAGGCGATCTGGGAGGATCTCTACAATCGCATCAAGGATTACGGCACGACGGGCATGGCGATTTCGGCCATCTCCGGCATCGACATCGCGCTGTGGGACATCATGGGCCGCGCCGTCGGCAAACCGGTGCACAAGCTGATCGGCGGCGCCTATCGCAGCGAGGTCGTTCCCTACGCCACCGGCCTGTACTTCATCGACATGAACCGCCTGGTCGAGGAGGCCGTGGAGGAGGCGCAGGCGTTCAAGAACGACGGCTTCCGCGCCATCAAGATGAAGATCGGCCTGGGCGACCTCAAGCTCGACGCCAAGCGGGTCGGCGCGGTGCGCAAGGCGATCGGGCCGGACGTGCAGCTCGCGGTCGACGCCAATCACTGCTTCACCGTGCCCAATGCCATCAAGCTCGGCCGCATGCTGGAGGAGCACGACATCCTGTGGTTCGAGGAGCCGATCAGCCCGGAGGACCATGACGGCTATGTCGAGGTGACGCGCGCGCTCGACATGGCGGTGGCGGGCGGCGAGAACGATTTCACGCGTTGGGGCTTCCGCGACGTCATCGCCAGGAAGGCGATGGACATCGTCCAGCCCGACCTCTGTGCCGCCGGCGGCTTCTCGGAGTGCCGCAAGATCGCCACGCTCGCCAGCGCCTTCGGCGTCGAATGCGTGCCGCACGCCTGGGGCTCGGCCGTCGGGCTCGCCGCCACGGTGCAGTTCCTGGCGGCCCTGCCCGACCAGCCGCCGGCCTTCCGGCCGATGCCGCCCATGTTGGAGTTCGAGCAGACGCCCAACCCGCTGCGCGATCACCTGGCGCAGGAGCCGATCGAGCAGAAGAAGGGGATCGTGAAGGTGCCGACCGGCCCGGGTCTCGGCATCGAGATCGATCGCGAGGTATTGAAGAAGTACAAGGTGGCCTGATCTCTCATTTCCTCCCCCGTCATACGGGGGAGGGTAGGGAGGGGGAAGTGACCACGAGATGCCGGCAGGTTTCAGATCATGAGGACTCACCTCATGGATCATCACTGAGGCTCTCCCCCTCCTGTATCCTCCCCCGTATGACGGGGGAGGAGCATGAGGCGGCGAGTGGAGGAAACAGCCCAATGAAGATCGTCGACGTCAAAGCCTATCCAACCTCCTTCCGGGTTCCGAAGGAGCAGCAGGTGTCGTTGGGCATCGGCACCATGACCAAGCGCGACTGCGTCATGGTGAAGGTGACGACCGAGGACGGCATCGTCGGCTGGGGCGAGAGCCATCACGCGCGCTCGCCGGGCAGCATCGGGCATCTGATCAACACGACGCTGAAAGGCTTCGTCGTCGGCATGGATGCCACCGACACGGTGGGCATCTGGGCCCGCATCTACAAGTTCCAGCTCGGCAGCCACGGCATGGGGGCCGCCACGGCCATGGCCATGAGCGGCATCGACCAGGCGCTGTGGGACATCAAGGGCAAGGCCGTCGGCTGGCCGCTTTACAAGCTCTTGGGCGGCAGCGCCAAGCCGGTGCCGGCTTACGCCGGCGGGATCTCGCTCGGCTACCAGGCGCCCGAATCGCTGGTCGCCGAGGCCGTGCCCATGGTCGAGGCGGGCTACAAGGCGCTGAAGCTGCGCATCGGCGATACCGTGGCGGCCGATATCGCGCGCATGACGGCGATCCGTCGCCGGTTCGGCGACGAGGTCGCGATCCTGACCGACGCCAATACCGGCTACAGCGTCGCCGACGTGCGTCGCGTCATGCCGGCCATGGACGAGCTCGACATCGGCTGGCTGGAGGAGCCGTTCCCGGCGCACGACCATCGCGCCTACGCGATGGCCAAGGGGTTCGGCCGCTCGCCGCTGGCGGCCGGCGAGAACCATTACACCCGCTTCGAGTTCCATCGCGTCATCGAGGACGGCAGCATCAGCATCCTGCAGCCCGACCTGTCCAAGAGCGGCGGCATCACCGAGGTGCAGAGAATCGCCGCCGCTGCCTCGATGTGGAAGCTGCCGGTCCATCCGCACAGCTCGATGACCGGCCTCAACCACGCCGTCTCCATCCACTTCCTGGCCTCGATCGACAACGGCGGATATTTCGAGGCCGATCTCTCCGTCGCCAATAAATTCCGCGACGAGCTCGGCAGCGAGCCCTGGAAGATCGGCAAGGACGGCTGCGTGCGGCCTCTGGAGAAACCCGGCATCGGCGTGGACATCGACGAGAAGTTCCTGCTCGCCCATCCGGTGATCGAAGGGCCGGGCTATGTATGAACGGCAAGTCACCTGATTGGGCATTTTGATGGCGAGTGGGCCGGTGTGACGAAACTCACATAAGGCCGGGGCGGGCCGCCGTACTCATTCTGGCGAACGGGCCCAAGGAGGCGCCAATGAATGCCAGTGCAGTGCTCGCCAATCTTCTGCGATTTCGTGTCAATGAAGCGCGCATGGCCTCCGAGCTTTACGAGGCCGACCAGCCGGTCCGGCTGCTGCCGGTGCCCGAGCCCGGAGAGTTGCCGCCGGAATTCGAGGACGTCCTGCAGGTCCAGGTGTTGGGCTATCGTGAGCGGCTGACGCTGCTGCATGGTCGCCGCCTGCGCGTGCTCGACCCGGTGTGGACGCTCGTCCCGAAGAACTGAGCTGAGGTCGCCGGGATCACAGCGGCCTTCTCGGCGATCATGTCGGGTACGTCGTCGAGCCGGCTTTCGGCTCATCAGCATCGTGATTTCTAAGCCGCCACCACCAGCGTCGACGCGAGCTGGCGCACCGATTTCACCATTGCCATGGCGACCAGCTTGCCGGTCTTGCGGTTCTCCTCGCTCACGGCCACGTCCTCCATGAAGGTGAAGCGGCCGAACGCGCCTTTGGCTTCGAGCTCGACGATATGCGTCGTGATGCCGGGGTCGGCCACGATCACCACCCGCGTGCGGTCGAGGCCGAGGCCGGCAATGGCGGCGGCGGCCGAGATGTTGACGTTCTGCGGATAGAGCCGCGCGCCCTCACGCACCGGGCCGTCGAACACGGTGTGCGGCTTGGTGAGCGAATCGAGATCGACCAGCGTCTCGGCGACCGTGCCCTTCCAGGCCGACGGGTCCTTGCGCACCGTAACGGTGACGCTGTCGAGCCCGCCGACCGCCGCACTGCTCAGGATGTCGAGGGCGCCGATGCCGGCCGACGGCAGGATCAGGCGCTTGCCGTTCGCCTTGGCGGCGGCCAGCAGCCGCTCGAACAGGCCGGTGTCGGTGAAGGCGCCGACCGAGGTCACCAGCAGGTCGGCGCCGCGCTCGAGCACGCGCTGGCCGTGGCTGCGGACGGCCTCGTGGCCGGCGCATTCGGCGACGGCGTCGAACCGATGAGCGAAGAAGCGGTCGGGCTCGTGGGTCAGCAGGCCTTCCTTGCGCGGCCGCTTCACCAGGGCGGCGAGCAGCTCCAGGTTTTCGAGGCGGCCTGCCTGCAGCGCCGCCTCGACATGCTTGCCGATGGCGCCGTAGCCGATCAGTCCCAGCTTCAGGATCACGACAGCTTCTGCTCCACCCAGCGCGCCCAGGCGATCAGCTGGTCGTCCGTGCCGCGCGCGCCGACCAACTGCACCGACAAGGGCAGGCCGAACGGGCCGGTATTGAAGGGCAGCGCGATGCAGGGCGTGCCCAGAAGCGTCCAGAAGCGGTTGAAGATGGGATCGCCGGTGTTGCCCAGGCCCGCCGGCGCCTCGCCCTTGGCCGCCGGGGCGAGCAGGATGTCGAACGACCGCCATGCGTCGTCGAGCTGGGCCAGGGCACGAAGCTTGCGCTTGCGGGCATCGGCATACTGCCGGCGGGTGACGGCGTCGCCCTCGGCCATGACGCCGTGCATGATCGGCGAGAAGAGGTGGGAGAAGCGGGCGCGCTCCTTGGCGTAGGCCTGCGTTGCCTCCTTGGTCATGATGCGATGCTGCGCTTGCATCAGCCCTTGCCAGTTGTCGGGCGCGCGCCATTCGCGCACGCGCGCACCGGCGGCGCGCAGCGTCCGCGCGGCCTCCTCGATGTTCTTCCTGTTGTAGGGCTCGGCTGCCTCCCACCACGGAGTGCGCACCAGGCCGATGCGCGGCGGCTGACGTGCCGGATCGGCGGCGCCGTGGCCGTAGGCGGCGCGGATCAGGGCGAGGTCGTTGGCTTCGCGGGCGAAGAAGCCCAGCGTGTCGAGGCTGGGCGCATAGGCCTTGATGCCGGTCATGTCGGCCCAGCCGTAACTGCCCTTGTAGGCCACGACGCCGTTGAAGGCGCCGGGCCGGATCACCGAGCCCGCGGTCTGCGTGCCGTAGCCCACCGGCACCATGAAGTCGGCGACGGCTGCCGCCGAGCCCGACGAGGATCCGGCCGGCGTGTGGCGTAGATTGTGCGGGTTGTGCGTCTTGCCGGCATGGCCGCCTGCGAACTCGGTGGTCACCGCCTTGCCCAGCACGATGGCGCCCGCCTTCACGAGCTGCGTGACGCAGGCGGCGTCCTTGCCGACGACATGGTCGCGATAGATCGGCGAGCCGCAGGTCGTCGGCATCGTCCTGGTGGCGATGATGTCCTTCACCGCCAACGGAATGCCGTGCAGGGGCCCGGCGGGACGGTTCCGCCTGTCCAGCATGTCGGCGCGCTTGCGCGCGCCATCGGGGTCGAGCGCCTCCCAGGCATGGACCTGGCCCTCGCGTGCCTCGATGCGATCGAGGCAGGCCTCGACCAGGTCGCGGGCTTTCAGCCGTTTCCGGGCCATGCCGAGCACGGCCTCGCTGGCCGTCAGCCGGTTGGGCGATTTCGCCATTCGTCTTCCCCCTGCAGCGTCGTTCGGGCCATGATGGCCGAGCGCCATCGCAAAAGGTAGCCCAATGCCCGACGCCATCGATTTCTGGTTCTCGACCGGGAGCACCTACGCCTACCTGACCGTATCGCGGCTGCAGAAGGTCGAGGCGGAGACGGGCGTGCGCTTCAACTGGCGGCCGTTCAGCGTGCGCGCGCTGATGCGCGAGCAGCAGAACACGCCGTTCGCCACCAAGCCGATCAAGATGGGCTACATGTGGCGCGACATCGAACGGCGTGCGGCGATGTACGGACTGAAGGCCAATGTGCCCGCCCCCTATCCGCTGCAGGAATTCGATCTCGCCAACAGGGTCAATCTGGTCGGGCTGGAGGAGGGCTGGGGCAAGCCCTACATCGCGGCGAGCTACCGCCGCTGGTTCGTCGACGGCCAGGAGCCGGGACGGGATCCCAACCTCGCCGCGAGCCTGAAGGAGGTCGGGCAGGATCCGGCGCGCGTCGTGGCGCTGGCCAAGGCCGAGCGCATCGGCCAAGTCTATGACGCCGCCACCGACGAGGCGCGCCGGCTCGGCCTGTTCGGCGTGCCGACCTTCGCAGTGGCAGGCGAGCTCTTCTGGGGCGACGATCGCCTGGACGACGCCCTCGCCTGGTTCCGACATGGGAGTCTCGAGCCATGAACCCACCCTTCGCCGTCCAGAAGCTCGGCCACGTCGTGGTCAACGTCTCCGACATCGACGCATCCAGGCGCTTCTACACCGAGGTGCTGGGCTTCAAGGTTTCCGACACCTACGGCGGCGACAAGATGCCGGGCGGCATGGTGTTCCTGCGCTGCAACGGCGATCACCATTGCCTTGCCCTGGTCGGCGGCCTGTCGGGCGAAGGCGAGGCGAGGAAGACCCTGCACCACATCGCCTTCGAGCTCGCCACCCTCGACGAGGTGTTCCGCGCCCGCGATCATCTCAAGAGGCATGGCGCCAGGATCGTGTTCGAGGGCCGTCGCCGCGCCGGCTGCCAGGTCTCGGTCGAGTTCCTCGATCCGGACGGCCATCATCTGGAGCTCTACTGGGGCGTCGACCAGATCGGCTACGACGGCCGTTCACGGCCGGAGGAGGAATGGCGCCAGACCATGAGCCTGGAAGACGCCGTGCGCATCGCCCCGCCGGGCCAGGACACGACCTTGCACGACAAGGCCCTGGCCGACCGCATCGCCTCGGATTGAAGGAGACCTCATGCCGAGCCTGATGTTCCATGAGGGCAATCGCCGACTGCAGGACCAGTTCGACAGCCGGCGCATTTCCGACCGGCTGGAAGAGAAGCTGACGCGCCAGGCGTTCACCGATCAGGACCGCGCCTTCATCGAGCAGGCGATGTTCTTCTTCCTGGCGACGGCCGACGCCGAGGGCCGGCCCGACTGCTCCTTCAAGGGCGGCATGCCAGGGTTCGTGCGCGTGGTCGGGCCGAACGAGCTTGCCTTTCCCGACTACGACGGCAACGGCATGTTCAAGAGCCTGGGCAACATCCTGGTCAATCCGGGCGTCGGGCTGCTGTTCATCGACATGGGCGAGAAGCCGCGGCGGCTGCGCGTCAACGGCACGGCGAGCGTCAGTCGCGACGATCCGCTGATGCCGCGCTTCGCCGGCGCCCAGCTGCTGGTGCGCGTGAGCGTGCGCGCGATCTTCCCCAACTGCCCGCGCTACATCGTGACGCCGGGTGCCGGCGGGCCCTCGAAGTACGCGCCGCGACCCGACTACCAGCCGCCCGAGCCGGCGTGGAAAGGCTTCGACGACTTCAAGGACTATGTCCATCCCCGGCAATCCACGCCGGACGGCAAGTGAACGCGATCCGCGACCAGAGCGCGGGCAAGGCGTAGCGGGCGCAGGGGTCGTCCCTCTCACACCTCATATTCCTCTCCCCCGCCAGGTGAAAGAGATCGCCTGGCTCTACGGAGCCGGGTCGACGACCTTGTACTGGACCGTCGCCGGCTTGGCGCCGACGCCCTTGATCTTCTCGCGGAAGGTCTGGAAGGCGACATAGAGGCCGGGGATGACGAAGATGCCGAGCATCGAGGCGGCGATCATACCGCCGAACACCGCCGTGCCGACGGCGCGCTGGGTGGCGGCGCCGGCGCCCGAGGCGATGACGAGCGGCACCAGGCCGAGGATGAAGGCGAAGGACGTCATCATCACCGCACGGAAGCGCAGGCCGGCGGCGGTCGTGGCGGCGCTGACGATGTCCTTGCCGTGCGCGCGCTCCTCCATGGCGAACTCGATGATCAGGATGGCGTTCTTGGCGGCGAGGGCGATCAGCACCACGATGCCGATCTGGGCGAAGATGTTGTTGTCGAGCCCGGTGAGGAACAGCGCCAGCACGGCGCCGAACAGGCCGACCACGACCGACAGCAGCGCCGCGATCGGGATCGCCGTGCTCTCGTAGAGGCCGACCAGGAACAGGTAGGCGAACAGAACGGCGAGCGCCAGGATGAAGCCGGTCTGGCCGCTCGCCGCCTTCTCCTGCAGCGCCGTGCCGGTCCATTCGTAGCCGTAGCCCGCCGGCAACGTCGACTTGGCGAGCCGCTCCATGGCGGCGATCGACTGGCCCGAGGAATAGCCGGGCGCCGCCGCGCCGTTCACCACCACCGAGCGCAGGTTGTTGTAGCGCACGACGGAGGATGGCGCGGTCACCAGCTCGACATTGGCCACGGCCTGCAGGGGCACCAGCTCGCCGTTCGACGAGCGTACGCGCACGCGGAAGACGTCGTTGACGTTGCCGCGATCGGGCGCGTCGGCCTGGACCTTCACCTGCCAAACCCGGCCGAACAGGTTGAAGTCGTTGGTGTAGGTCCCGCCGAGGGTGGTCTGCATGGCCGAGAAGATGTCGGAGATGCTGACGCCGAGCTGCTGGGCGCGCTCGCGATCGAGCTTGAGGTTGATCTGCGGAGTCGTCGCGGCATAGGTCGTGAACACGTTGGCGAGCTCGTGCACGTCCTGCGCCGAGACCATCAGGCCGCGGGCGACGGCGGCGAGGTCGGCGGGCGACGCGCCGGCCAGCGACTGCACGACGAACTCGAAGCCCGCCGAGTTGCCGAGGCCCATGATGGGCGGCAGGTTGAAGGCGAAGACGTTGGCCGAGGCGATCTGCGCGAACGCCTTGTTCACCTCCTCCAGCGCGCGGAACACCGTCAGCGACTTGTCCTTGCGCTCGGCGAACGGCTTCAGCTCGACGACGACGAGGCCGCGGCTGGGCAGGTTCAGGCCGTCGAGGATGCTGTAGCCCGAGACGGTGAAGATGCTCCGCATCCACGGCTTGCCGATGATCGTCTGCTCGACCTGCTCGATCGAGGTGAGCGTGCGGTTGGTCGAGGCGGCGTCGGGAAGCTGCACTTCGGCCATGAAGGCGCCCTGGTCCTCGTCGGGCAGGAAGCC
>JAEWIV010000264.1 GCA_023386865.1 Pseudomonadota bacterium | reverse complement strand
CGTTCTTCACCGCGCCGCCCAGCGCCCCGCCCAGCACGTCGTGCGTCCAGTAAGGCCGGAAGGCCCCGCCGGCGAGCGCGCCGGCCAGCGTCTCGCCGAGCGCTGGATCGGCGGTGGCGATGCTGACGGCGGTCGGCAGGCCGCGCGCCACCTCCTCGGCGAAGCTCGGCCCCGACAACATGGCGATCGGCCGGCCGGGCAGGACCTCTGCCAGCACCTCGGGCATCAGCAGGCCGCTCGACGCTTCGATGCCCTTGGCGCAGATGACTACGGGTGCAGAGCCTGTGAGGCGCGCCGCCAGCTCGCGCACTGCTTGCGCCGGGCAGACCAGAAGAACGGCGTCGCAGGCGCCGAGAGCGGCGAGGTCCGATGCCGCCTCGATTCCCGCGTCGAGCGTGAGGCCCGGGAGATAGATCGGATTGCTGCGATCGTGCGCAATCGCCGCCGCAACGGAGGGATCACGCGACCATAAAGTCACGCGTCGGCCGGCGCGGCGCGCCAAGCAGGCGAGCGCTGTGCCCCAGGCGCCGCCGCCCACGACTCCGATATGGCCGAGCGTGCTCACGGCCTGCCGGCAGGCTCTGGCGGACGGGAGAGGTGGCCGGCCCGACCACTGTAGCCACGAAGGGCCGCGGCGACGCGCTTCATGGCGCAACCTAGCACGAGATCGCCGCGACGAGACACTTCCGCCCGCCGCGGTCGAGCAGGTAGTCCAACGCGTCTGTGGCTTAAGTCACAGCCACGCCCGTCGCAAACGACCAGAGTGATACGGTCATTGCGCCCGCCTCGATTGTATCGACTGCGGCGCCATGGTTAGATCATCGTTCGAAGACCCGACGTGACCGACTTGCGGAGCGAGTCGACCGGGGCCGGCGACGGAGTGAGACATGCCGCAGGTCATGGACACGACGTTCCTCCACGAAGACAACGCCGCCCTCATCTTCTCGCCGATAGGGTTCAGGCACCTCACGGTCAAGAACCGGCTGTTCAGGTCGAACCTGTCGGGCATGTTCGACGAGTACAACGGATACGGCGGCCACACGCGCCTCAACTGGGAAGAGAAGTTCGCCAAAGGCGGCATCGGCTGCATCATATCGTCCTTCACACCGGTCTCCGTGCGCGGGCGCATCCTGGTCCGCTACGCGATGATCGACGACGACGACAAGATCCCCTTCTGGCGGGAGGTCGGCAAGCGTGTCCACGCCCATGACTGCCGCTTCATCATGCAGCTCAGCCATTCCGGCCGGCAGCAGGACATGGGCGGCGTCGAGAACCTGTTCGAGACGGCGCAGAGCTCGACCAACAAGAAGGACTATTTCCACGGCATACTCGCGCGGGCCATGCCCGTGGCGGAGATCCACGAAGTCGTCGAGCAGTTCGCTCGAGCCGCGCGACGGGCGCGCGAAGCGGGCCTCGATGGCGTCGAGCTGCACGGCGCCAACGGCTACTTGATCACGCAATTCCTCAGCTCGGGGATCAACGACCGGACCGACGACTACGGAGGTCCGGTCGAAAACAGGGCGCGCTTCGTTCTCGAGATCGTCCGGGCCATCCGCCGCGAAGTCGGCCCCGATTTTCATCTCCAGATGAAGATCAACGGCGTCGACCACAACTCCTGGCTCTACCCCTGGCAGAAGAAGGGCAACACGCTGGAGGACACGCTGATCATCTGCAAGATGCTGCTGGATGACGGCAAGGGCGTGGACTCCTTCCACATCTCCAGCGGATCGACCTTTCCCCATCCGCGAAATCCGCCGGGCGACATCTCGACCCGCGACCTGGCGCGGTGGTACGGGGGCATGTTCTCGGCCGGCGTGCGCACCCGCTTCAACTACGCGGTGTTCGACAATCCGGTGACCGGCCCGCTGTTCGAATGGTTCTGGCGACTGCGTCGCGGCAAGGTCGTCGAAGGCATCAACGCCGCCTACTCGAAGTTCCTTCGGTCCGAGATCACCAAGCTCGACCCGACCGTCAAGTTCCTGTGCACCGGAGGGTTCCAGCACGCGTCTGCGATCGCCGGCGTGATCAGGGACGGTTCATGCGACGGCGTGAGCATCGCCCGGCCGCTCATCGCCAACAGCGACCTTCCGCACATACTGCGGACCGCGAACGGCCCCAGCAAGCAGAAGGAATGCAGCTATTGCAACAAGTGCCTGGTCAACGACCTGGCCAATCCACTGGGCTGCTATGACGTGTCCCGCTACGACGGCGACACTTTCGAAGAAAAGTGGAGCAACCTGATCAAGTGCGTCATGTCGGTCTACGACCCTCCCCTGTTCAGGTGACACGACAGGCGGCGGCGAGGGGGAGAATCCATCGTGAACCACGATCCGCGGACACCCGTTGAACGCATGCTCGCCCGCAAGCGCGCGATCCGATGGCTGGTCGTGGCGCTTCTGATCCTGGCGGCACTGTACTACTTCGTCTTCGCCAACCAGTACGTCGTCGCTTACAAGGACGACCGCGACCACTTCAAGTACGGCTCGATCGGCAGCGAACCGGCAAACGGCCTGCCGATCCTGGTCTTCAAGGCGTTGCCGGTGATGTTCCAGGACAAGCTCGGGCAGCCGGGATACCGCCGCTTCGGACTGCTCTACGAGTCCGAGCAGGCCGAGCTGCCCATCGGCATGTCGCGACGGGTGGTCACGGGGGTCGAACGCGTCTGGCTCAACTGCGCGGTCTGCCACACCGGCACCTATCGGCTCGATGTCGGCGACAAGCCCACTCTCGTGCTGGGCGCGCCCGCCAACAACCTGCGTCTCTTCGACCTGGTCAAGTTCTTCGTGGAGGTCGGCGACGATTCGCGGTTCAACGCCGACAAGCTGATCGAGACGATCAATGGCCCCCAGGTCCGCGGCAACCTCAACGTCGTCGATCGCCTGATCTACCGCGAGATCGTGTTCCCGCGCGTGCAGGCGGCCTTCAAGGAGCTGGGGCGGCAGGTCTCCTTCATCGACCGGCAGAACAACTGGGGCCCGGGCCGCGTCGACACGTTCAACCCCTACAAGGCGCTGCAGTTCAATTTCCCGATGGGGAAAGCGCACATCAGCGACAGCGAGCTGAACGGCTCCTCCGATTTTCCGGCGATCTGGCAGCAGCGCCCGCGTCAGGGCATGCATCTCCACTGGGACGGCAACAACACCTCGGTCGACGAACGAAACCTGAGCGCGGCCCTCGGGGCCGGGGTGACGCCGGTGACGGTCGACATCGATTCGATCCACCGCGTTCGCGACTGGACGTGGAATCTGCCGCCGCCGCCTTTCCCCGCGCCGCCGTCCGAAAAAGACGGCACGTCGCAAGCGGTCGCGCGCGGACGCGAGCTGTTCGCCGAGTACTGCGCCGCCTGCCACGGCATGAAGCACGCCGACGGGCCGTACGACTACGACAACAACCGGTACCGGCGGCTCGGCCAGGTCGAGCCGCTCGAGCGGATCGGCACCGACCGCAATCGCTGGGCGTCGTACACCGAGAACTTCTCGGCCGCCCAGAACATGCTCTACGCCGGCTATCCCTGGCGCTTCAGGCATTTCAAGAAGACCGGCGGTTACGCCAATCAGCCGCTCGACGGCATCTGGGCGCGATCGCCCTATCTCCACAACGGCTCCGTGCCGACGCTGCGCGACCTGCTGAAGCCATCGACCTGCGACGCCGCAAGCGAGTGCCGGCCGGCACAGTGGTACAGGGGCAGCGACATCCTCGACACCAAGAATGTCGGCTACCGGTCCGACGGCTACGGCTACAACCTCAAGGACCTTTTCCTCTACGACACCAGCGTGCCCGGCAACGGCAACAAGGGCCACGAGGGCAAGGCCTATGGCACCGAGCTGCCGGCCGCCGACAAGGATGCCCTTGTCGAATACATGAAGACGCTATGAAACCGGCCGGACAGACCGCCATCAGCGTCTGGATCGCACGTCACACCATCCTGCTGTGGCTGGGCGTGATCGTGAACGCGATACTGGTCGCCGCCCTCGTGCTCGATCCGCGATGGCTGCTCGACCTGCTCGGCATTCCGCTCGAGAACCTCATCTGGGCGCGCATTGCCGGCGGACTGCTGATGATCATCACGGTCTTCTACGTTCCTGCCGCGCTCGATTTCGGCCGCCATCGCACCAACGCCTATCTCGCCGTGTTCCCGGCACGGACATTCGGCGCCGTGTTCTTCTTTCTCGCGGTGATCCTGTTCGGCCAGCCGCCGGGCTTCCTGGTCGCCGCGCTGGTCGACGCCTTCATCGGGGCGACCACGCTCTACTGCCTGATCCGCATCAAGGCGCTCGAGGAACGCCCCGGCGGATTCGGGGTCATCCGATGATCGGCGTTCTCCAAAGGCTGCTCGTCGGCGCCCTGGCGCTCATCGTGCTGGTGATCGTATCTGCCTGGTTCGTGCTGCTGCGACCGGTGGCCCAGCCGGCGACGAACGACCCGCTCCAGGTCTTCAATCACGGCTCGATCGGCAACGAAAGCCAGCAAGGCCTGCCCTATTGGATCTGGCGGGTGATGCCCTCGTTGTTCCCCGATCTCCTGCCGGGCAACCAGGACGGCTATGGCTCGATCGGCGTCTTCTGGGTCTCGGGCGAGGAACTGCCCGTCGGCTTTTCCAAGAAGACGCTCGGCATCATCCCGCGCGTCGCGCCGAACTGCGCCTTCTGCCATCAGGGCAGCTACCGCCTGAATGCCGACGACCCCGCGACCTTGGTGCCGGCGGGCGCCGGCACACGCGTCAACATCCAGGGCTTCCTGCGCTTCCTGTCCGCCGCCGGGCGCGACAAGGACCGCTTCACGCCCGACGAGGTCATGGCCAAGATCCTGGCGATCTACGACATGCCCTGGTGGGAGCGCGCGCTCTATCGCCACCTCCTGATTCCGAGGGTGCAGGCCGCACTGGCGGATCAAGCCGCGCGCTTCGACTGGATGAAGTCGCGGCCCGACTGGGGCCCCGGCCGCATCGATCCGTTCAATCCCGTCAAGTTCTTCAATCTCGGCCTGCCGGACGACAAGACGATCGGCAACTCCGACATCATGCCGCTGTGGGATCTCAAGGCCGCCCTCGGCGATCCCGACCGACGCCATTCACTGCACTGGGATGGCCTCAATTCCAGTCTGCGCGAGACCATGGTCTCGGGCGCCATCGGCGACGGCATGGACTACCAGGGCTACTCGGCAGCGCGGCAGACCCTCGACGCCATCGCCGACTTCATTCGCCTGCAGAAGCCTCCGGCCTCGCCGTTCTCCCCGTCGCGCAGCGCCGATGATCCCTATCACGTCGATGCGGCACAGGTCGCGAAAGGAAGGGAACTCTTCCAGGCCCGATGCGCCGCCTGCCACGAGCCGGGCGGAGCGCGATTCCGGACCGTCATCCCGGCCGTCGAGATCGGCACCGACCGCCATCGCATCGACATGTGGACCGAGGCCGCCAGGGAGCGCTACACGAACTACCGGTCCGGCGGCTACGACTGGGGCTTTCGGGAATTCCACAAGACCAACGGTTACCTCGCCAACGAGTTGACCGGGCTGTGGCTGCGCGGTCCCTACCTGCACAACGGGTCCGTTCCGACCTTGCGCGATCTGCTCGCCGCGCCGGCCGAGCGACCGGTCCGGTTCTACCGCGGCTACGATCTGGTCGATGCGGCCGGCGGCGGCTTCGTCAGCCAGCCGGGCACGCCCGCCGAGCGGCATGGCACGCTCTACGACACGAGCAAGCCGGGTAACGGCAATGACGGCCACCTTTACGGCACCGACCTGCCCGACGAGGCCAAGCAGTCGCTGCTGGCTTACCTCAAGACGCTGTGAGATGCGCGGACGAGGAGACCCTGCATGAGTACCATCGCGACAATCGTGGGCCGCGTCCTGAAATGGCTGGTGGTTTCGGCAGGCGTTCTCCTGCTGGTGGCGATCGTCGGCGGATTCTTCCTGGTCCGGGCGCTAGTCGAGCCCGACAGCGCCAAGTTCGGAACCCTTCCCGACGAGGCAAAAATCGCCGGCCTCTCGCGCGAGCACCTTTCCGCCGTCGAAAAGTGCCGCGAGCAGCCAGCCGATTGCAGCTACTTCGCGCGGATGGACAAGGGACTGCTGGTCAAGCCCGCGGACGGCGCGCCGTATCCGAAGGAGATACTAGAGGTCGCGAAGCTCACCAACCTCGAGCCTGAGCAGGTACGGCAGAGCGCGCTGCGCGGACAGGTCGCCTGGATCGCCTGGACCGGCGGCAACGACAGGTTCTGGGATTTCGCCGCCGGCAACACCGCGGGCGCGTTCGACCTGCTGAAGACCGTCTCGTCCCATGAGGGGATGGCGTACGGGCGCCGCAATCGCTGGTCGTACCTCGGCCTCGTCAACGAACCCTGCTTCACCGAAGCCAAGGGCCCGGACAAGGACCGCTACGGCCTGTGGCTCGACCAGCGCGATCCCGGCTGCCCGCCCGATCCGTTGGCCGATCCGGCGAGATACAAGGGCGCCGAGGTCAAGGCGCGGGGCAAGACCGTGCCGGTCGGCTCCTACTACGGCGAACCGACCGGTGTCATGGGCCTGCGCCTGTTTCCCAATCCCGACTTCGACGAGAAGGCCAAGGCGGATTGGGATCCGGTGCGCTACTACAGCGATCCGGCCTACTACAACAGGAAGGATCTTGTGCGGCCCTATCGCGTGGGGATGTCGTGTGCGTTCTGCCACGTCGGTCCGAGCGCGACCAATCCGCCCCAGGACCCGGAGAATCCGAAGTGGGAGAACCTCGCGTCAAATCCGGGGGCGCAATACTTCTGGGTCGATCGCATCTTCTTCTGGAACACGCGGCCCCGCGGACCGAACAACGCGGCGTCGCCGAACGAGGGAAACTTCCTCTACCAGCTGTTCCACACGAATCCTCCCGGCAGCCTGGATACGTCGCTGGTCTCCACCGACTACATGAACAATCCGCGGACGATGAATGCCGTCTACGGTGTCATCGAGCGTCTCGCGCCGAGCCTGGCCACGGGCTCCGAGCGGCTCACGGGCGGCGAGCGCGACAACAAGCAGTTCCAGGACTACCCGATGACGGCGGCGCTGTCGCAGTTCTGGGAACCGGCCAGCAGCAACTCGTTCTCCATGCGCGTCCTCAAGGATGGCGCCGATTCGGTGGGAACGCTCGGCGCGCTCAATCGCGTCTACCTGAATATCGGGCTGTTCAGCGAAGAGTGGCTTCTTCACTTTCGCCCGTTCATCGGCGGCCAGAAGATCTCGCCGATCAGGATCAGCGATGCGCAGAAGCAGTCGGTTTACTGGCGGGCGACCGAGGACCGTAGCGTCGACATGGCGATCTTCTTCCTCGTCACGGCGCGGCCCGATCTGCTCAAGGACGCGCCGGGCGGCGCCGCCTTCCTCGAGCCGCTCGATTCCGACAAGGTCAGGCGGGGACAGGTCGTGTTCGCGGAGAACTGCGCCGCCTGCCACTCCAGCAAGATGCCGAAGCCGCCGCAAAGCTCGGGCGTCGAGGACGGGATCTGCGCAGGCGGCGGCAACGGGCCCGACTACCGTGAATGCTGGAATCGATACTGGTCGTGGGCCCAGAGCCGGGACTTCAAGGACGCCATGATCAAGATGGTGACCGCCCGCGACGCCGACGGAAAGGACACGTTCATCCCGGGCAACTACCTGTCTTCGGAGCGTCGCGTCCCCGTCGACCTGCTGGAGACCAATGCCTGCACGCCCCTCGCCACCAACGGCCTCGCGGGCGACATCTGGTCCGACTTCACGTCGTCGTCGTACAAGACCCTGCCGCCGGTCAAGGAACTGACGGCCCACCATCCCGTCTCGGGCGCTACGATGGCGTTGCGGCCGCTCGGCAACGGGCGGGGCTATCTCCGTCCGCCGTCGTTGATCAGCGCGTGGTCGACCGCCCCGTTCCTGTCGAACAATTCCGTCGGCCACGACGATCGCGACGCCTATGCGAAGCGGCCCGGATCCTACGGCGACTACGGCAAGGAAAGCTGCCCTGCCGCAACGGACGGAAATCCGTACCTGCCGTGCGTCGCCAACCGCCTCAGGGTTTTCGACCATTCGATCCGGCAGTTGCTGAACCCGGAGACACGGCGCGTCGACAAGCTCACCCAGATCCCCGTGCCGGGCTACATCTACCGAACCACCGCGCCGTCCTGCGCCATCCTCCCGGCAGGCTACGTGCCGTCGTGGATGCGCGACCTGGCGGGGCCGCTGCATTGGCTGGCGCCGTGGGCGATAGGCCAGGACGGCGGCATCGCGCTCGGGCCCCTGCCCAAGGATTTCCCGATCAATGCCCTGACGAACACCAAGCTGCTGCCCGACAACGACGAGACCGACATGATCGGCCATTACTGGAAGCTGCTGAAGGCCGGTCCGACCCTGCTCAGCGCCTTTCGCAGAATGGGCGGGGCCTGCTCGCCGGAAGCCCTTGCCGATCCCGGGACTCAGGCGGCAGCCGAAGCGGCCGTCCGCGACACGGGACTGATCGATACCCTGGTCGGGCTGAGCAAGTGCCCGGACTACGTCGTCAACCGCGGACACTACTTCGGCGCCGATCTGACCGCCTCCGACAAGGAGGCCCTGATCGCCTACATCAAGCACTTCTGAGCGACGCCGTGGCCTCCGGGGAAAGCTACGACTACATCGTCGTCGGCGCCGGCGCCGCCGGGTGCGTGGTCGCGGCGCGCCTCGCCGAGGCCGGAAAGCGCGTGCTGGTCCTCGATGCCGGCGACGATCCTGCCAGGCAGAGCGACAGCGAGCTTTCGGCTCGGCCGGTCGCGGCCGACTATCGGGTCCCGGCCTTCCATGCCTACGCCTCGGAAAATCCCGAGCTGCGATGGAATTTCTGGGTACGCCACTACGCGTCGAGCGCCCAGCAGCAGAAGGATTGGAACTATCGCCAGGACTGGGAAGGCAAAAGGGTGGACGGCGTGCTCTATCCGCGCGCCAGCGGACTGGGCGGCTGCGCTTCCCACAACGCCATGATCATCGTCAGGCCCAATGGAGCCGACTGGAATCACATCTGGCAGGTGACCGGCGACGACTCGTGGCGGGCGTCGAACATGCAGCGATACTTCCGCCGGCTCGAGCGCTGCCGCTATCGGCTGTTCCTGTTCCGCTGGCTCGATTGGCTGTTCGGCTGGAACCCGAGCGGGCATGGCTGGAGCGGATGGCTCACCACCGAGCGGGCGTTTCCGTTGCGCGCGCTGTTCGATTGGCGCCTGCGTCGGACCTTCAAGAAGGCCCTTCTCGCCGCCGCGAGCCAGCTTCCTGACGCGGTCAATGGCTGGGGATGGTTCTCGAGCAACGCCGCCGACCCGAACGACGAGCGACGGGTGGCGGCGCAGGCATCGATGGTGTGCGTCACCCCGATCGCCTCGGCGCGTCATGCGCGCTGCGGCCCGCGCGAGTTCCTGCTCGACACGCAGAGCAAGTTCCCCGACAGGCTGACGATACGCCTCAATGCTCTGATCACCCGCATCGACATCGACCGGTCCACCAGGACCGCGACGGGGGTCTTCTACCGGGAAGGCAGGCGGCTGTACGGGGCGTCGGCCCTGCCGCACGGTGAACGAGGTGACGAGAAGCACGTCCGTGCCGAACGTGAGGTCATCCTGGCTGCCGGCGTCTTCAACACCCCGCAACTCTTGATGCTCTCAGGCATCGGCGAGGCCGGGCATCTCGCCGATCACGGCATTGCCGCCGTGAAGGACCTGCCGGGCGTGGGCCGAAACCTTCAGGACCGTTACGAAATCGGCGTCGTCAACCGTATGAAGCGGCCCTGGAAGGCGCTGAAAGGTTCCGCCTACAGGGTCGGCGACCGCCAGCATTGGAAGTGGCGCCTGTTGCGGACCGGCCCCTACACCAGCAATGGCCTGATGTTCGCCGTCATGTTCCCGTCGCGAACCAATCGCGAGCAACCCGACCTGTGCTGCTTCCTCCTGCTCGCCGACTTTCGCGGCTACCATCCAGGATATTCGGAGCGCATCAGGAAGCTCGACTATCTCACCTGGACCGTGCTCAAGGCCTATACGACGAACACGGCGGGAACCGTCCGCCTGCAATCCAGCCAGCCGTTCGACGCGCCGGCCATCAATTTCAGGCATTTTCACGAAGGCAACGGCGTTCCCTCCGACGACCTCGACGCGGTCGTCACCGGGATCAGGTTCGGCCGCAAGCTCACCGACTCGATCGGCGATCTGATTGCCGAGGAAGAGAGCCCGGGACGGCATCTCAATACGGAAGCCCAGCTCCAAAACCACGTCACGGACAACGCCTGGGGACACCATGCTTGCGGAACCTGCGCCATGAAGCCCGAGGAACAAGGCGGCGTGGTCGACAGCGCGTTCCGCGTCCACGGCGTCAGCAATCTTCGCGTCGTCGATGCCTCGATATTTCCGCGGATACCCGGCTATTTCATCGTGACGTCGATCTACATGATCGCCGAGAAGGCCGCCGACGTGATCGCAAAGGACGAAGGCGCGGGCCGCGCCCCGAAGCTCACAGGCTGAGATTGAAGGCGATGGAGATGCGCTCGGCGTTGCCGCGATAGGGCCGCACCTGGTGCAGCAACCACGCCGGGAACATGACCAGCCGGCCCGCCTGCGGCCGCACGACTTCGTTGGCGCCGACCGACCGGCCGCCGGGCATGGCGAAGGCGAGATGCGGCGCATACATCGCCGGTCCCGGGCCGCGCGGGTCCATGAACTCCAGCTCGCCGCCCAGCGACGGGTCGGCGGCGATGCCGCCGTCATCGACGTAGTAGACGCCCGACCAGAAGCTGCCCGGATGGGAATGGAACTCGTTGCCGTGGCCCGACTGGTTGATGTTGGCCCACATGTTGGCGCGCCACGCCGGGGCGACAGGATTGCCGTCGCGGTCGGTCGTGTAGCGGTTGGCGAGATTGCGGCCGAAGGCCAGGAGCTTGATGGCGGGCGCGCCGCCCCAACGATCCATGTCCCATGTCGATTGCCAGCCGCCAAGGTTGGAATGCTGCGTGCCGGGATGGTTGGCGCGGCGCTCGGCGATCACCTTGCGCAGCCCGGCACTGAGCGCAGGCGCATCCGGCAGGTCCGAGATCACGACCGGCGTGGAGAACAGCGGGACCAACTCGGAGTTCATGCTGGCAGTCTACACCCGAAATCTAAAGTCGCGCCGGCGCCGACGCGTCCAGCGGCCAACGCGGCCGCGGCTTGAAATCGAGCGCATCGCTACGGCCCAGGCGCAGGTGCTCGACTCCGGCCCAGGCGATCATGGCGCCGTTGTCGGTGCAAAGCTTCACGGGCGGCGCGACCAGGCGAGCGCCGTGCTGCCGCGCGACGTCCTCGAGGCGGCCGCGCAGATAGAGGTTGGCCGCCACACCGCCCGCGACCACCAGAGTCGCCGCCGGCGCAGCACGCAACGCGTTGGCGCAGCGGTCGGCCAGGACGTCGCCGACCGTTCGCTGGAAGGAGGCGCAGAGATCGGCGCGCGCACGCTGGTCGTTCGGGTCGAGCTTCTCGACGGCCTGCCGCACCGCGGTCTTGAGGCCGGAGAAGGAGAAGTCGCAGCCGGGCTTGCGCCACATCGGACGTGGCAGGTTGAAACGCTGCGCGTCGCCGTCCATGGCCAGGCGCTCGACCGCCGGTCCGCCGGGGAAGCCCAGGCCCAGAAGCTTGGCGGCCTTGTCGAAGCACTCGCCGACGGCGTCATCGATGGTGGTGCCGAGCCGGGTGAAGTCGCCGGGACCGCGCACCGTGAGGAGCTGGCAATGGCCGCCCGACACGAGCAGCAGGAGATAGGGAAAGTCGACGTCCTCCGTCAGCCGCACCGACAGCGCATGGCCTTCGAGATGGTTGATGGCGAGGAACGGTTTCTCACGCGCGAAGGCGAGGCCCTTGGCCGCCATCACGCCGACCATCACGCCGCCGATCAGCCCTGGTCCGCCGGTCGCTGCGATGGCGTCGAGATCGTCGAGGCCGAGCTCGGCCTCGCTCAGCGCGTCCTCGATCAGACCGTCGATGCGCTCGAGATGGGCGCGCGCGGCGCTCTCCGGCACGACGCCGCCGAAGCGGCGATGCTCGGTCTGCTGGCTGTAGACGACGTTGGCCAGGATGCGGCCGACCGGCGCGGCCCCGGCCGGCGCCTCGACGACGGCAACGGCGGTCTCGTCGCAGCTCGTTTCGATGCCCAGGACGCGCATCCATGTCTTCTAGCGCCCGTCGTCTGGCTACGCTAGAGCAGCGGCATGGCAGCCCTGATACTAGGCACGCGCGGCAGCAAGCTCGCGCTCACCCAGGCCGGACTGGTGCGCGACGCCCTGGCGCGATCGGTGCCGGCGCTGGCCGCCCCCGACGCCACCGAGATCGTCGTCATCAAGACCACGGGCGATGCCATCCAGGACCGGCCGCTCAGCGAAGCCGGCGGCAAGGGCCTGTTCGTCAAGGAGATCGAGGAAGCGATGCTGGCGCGTCGCATCGACATCGCGGTGCACAGCATGAAGGACATGCCGACGGCGCAGCCGGCCGGGCTGCTGATCGCCGCCTTTCTGGCGCGTGAGGATGCACGCGACGTGCTGATCGCGGGTGACATCAAGCGCATCGCCGACCTGAAGCACGGCGCGGTCGTCGGCACCTCGGCCTTGCGACGGCGTGCGCAGCTGCTGCATCGCCGGCCCGACCTCGAGATCGTCACCTTGCGCGGCAACGTCGACACCCGCTTGCGCAAGCGCGCAGCAGGCGAAGTCGAGGCGACCCTGCTGGCGATGGCGGGCCTGAAGCGGCTCGGCCTCGAGCACGTCGGCACGCCGGTGCCCGAGGACGAGATGCTGCCGGCCGTCGGCCAGGGCGCGATCTGTATCGAGTGCCGCGCGGACGACGACCGGAGGCGCGGCTGGCTCGGGGCGATCGACCACGGCCCCACGGCGACCTGCGTGCAGGCCGAGCACGCGATGCTCTCGGTGCTCGACGGCTCGTGCCGCACGCCGATTGCCGGTCACGCGGTTCTCACAGACGGGGTGATTCATCTTCGCGGCCTGATCGCCAAGCCTGACGGCTCCCAGGTGATCGCCACCGAACGACGCGGCGGCTTCACCGATGCCGAAGCCTTGGGCCGTGACGCCGGGCATGAATTGCTGCGCCGCGGCGGGCCGGGGTTCCTCTCGACCTGACGGCATCGCATCCCTAGATTCCGTGCATGCGTTCGCTGTCGATCCTGTGCGCGGTCGTATGCGCTCTCGGCGCGCTCGTCACTGCCTGTGAAACCGCGCCGGTCACCGGCCGCTCCCAGATGATGCTGGTGGGCGAAGGCGAGGAACGGCAGATGGGCTTGCAGGCCTATCGTGAGGTCCTGTCCAAGGAGCAGTTGTCGGACGACGCCAAGACCAACGCGCTCGTCGGATCAGTCGGCCGGCGCATCGCCGCGGCGGCGGAACGGCCGCCGGGCGACCTGTGGCGCGCGCCGCGCTTTCGCTGGGAGTTCAAGACCGTCGACAAGAACGAGCCCAACGCCTTCTGCCTGCCGGGCGGCAAGGTCGTGGTCTACACCGGCATCCTGCCGATCACGCGCACCGAAGCGGGGCTGGCCGTCGTGATCGGCCACGAAGTGGCGCATGCGCTGGCTCGACATGGCGCGGAGCGCATGAGCGACCAGATGGTGGCGCAGGCCGGCGCCACCGCGGCCGCCGTTGCCTTGTCGGCGACTGTCAGCGGCCGCAGCCGCGCCTACCTTCCGGCGATGATGGCGGCCGTGGGGGCCGGCGCGACCTACGGCTACATCCTTCCGATGTCACGGACCCAGGAATCGGAGGCCGACCGCATCGGGCTGATCCTGATGGCCATGGCGGGTTACGATCCGCGCGAGGCCGTCACCGTGTGGGAACGGATGCGCGATGGCAGCACCGGGCCCCGCAAGGCGGAATGGCTCAGCACGCATCCTGCCGATACCACGCGCATCGCCGACATCCGGCACTGGCTGCCCGAAGCGATGAAGTACTATCGCCCAAAGTGACGAGCAGATCGTGACCGACACCGCCGAATACGATGCCACCGGGCTGCTCTGCCCCTTGCCCGTGCTGCGGGTCAATCGCAAGCTGCGCGAGCTGCCCGTCGGCGGCCTGCTGACGGTGCGCGCCACCGATCCCGCCACCGAGCAGGACTTTCCCGCCTATTGCAAGCAGACCGGGCACGAGCTGGTTTCGAGTCGGCGGGACGGCGATGTCCTGATATTCGTCATCCGCAAGAACCCACCGCAAGAGTAGCGACATGCCCCAATCGACCTTCAAGACGATCGACTCCATCGACGTGTCCGGCAAGCGCGTCCTGGTGCGCGTCGATCTCAACGTGCCGATGAAGAACGGCAAGGTGACCGACGCCACGCGCATCGAGCGCGCCGCGCCGACGCTCGCCGAGCTCGCGGCCAAGGGCGCCAAGGTGATCGTGCTCAGCCACTTCGGCCGACCCGACGGCAAGCGCGTGCCCGAGATGTCGCTCAAGCCGCTGGTCGAGCCGCTGTCCAAGGCGCTCGGCAAGCCGGTGGCCTTCGCCGAGGACTGCATCGGGACCGCGGCGGAGGAAGCGGTGCGCGCGCTGAAGCCGGGCGAGGTGCTGCTGCTGGAGAACCTCCGCGTCCACAAGGAAGAGGAGAAGAACGACGCGGGCTTCATCGACAAGCTGTCGGTGCTGGGCGACGTCTACGTCAACGACGCCTTCTCCGCGGCCCATCGCGCGCACGCCTCGACCGAGGGGCTCGCCAACCGCCTGCCCGCCGCCGCCGGCCGCCTGATGCAGGCCGAGCTCGAGGCGCTCGACAAGGCGCTGGGCAATCCCAAGCGGCCCGTGTGCGCTGTGGTCGGCGGCGCCAAGGTCTCCACCAAGCTCGACCTGCTGGGCAACCTGGTCGGCAAGGTCGGCAAGCTGATCATCGGCGGCGGCATGGCCAACACGTTCCTGCAGGCGCAGGGGATCGAGATCGGCAAGTCGCTGGCCGAGAAGGATCTGGCCGGCACCGCCCGCGAGATCATGGCCAAGGCCAAGGCGGCCAACTGCGAGATCCTGCTGCCGATCGACGTCGTCGTCGCGGGCGAGTTCAAGGCCGGCGCGCCGAGCCAGGTGGTCGATGCCAAGGCCTGCCCCGACGACCAGATGATCCTCGATGTCGGCCCGAAGTCGGTGGCGATCTACGTCAAGCAGGTCGCCAAGTGCGCGACCCTGGTGTGGAACGGCCCCCTCGGCGCCTTCGAGATCAAGCCGTTCGACAACGGCACCGTGACCTTGGCCCGCGCCGTAGCCGAGCAGACCGGCGCCAACAAGCTCCTGTCGGTGGCGGGCGGCGGCGACACGGTGGCGGCGCTGGCTGCGGCAGGCGTCGAGGACAAGTTCTCCTACGTCTCGACGGCGGGCGGCGCCTTCCTGGAATGGATGGAAGGCAAGACGCTGCCCGGTGTTGCGGCGCTCATACGCGCGGCGTAGGACTCTCCGGCGATGAGCACGCCGCCGCCCCTTCCCGAACGGCCTCGCCTGCCGTGGGATCCGCCCGATCACTTCGAGAAGCGGGTCCCCGACGGCGACAACCGCGAGCGGCTGGTGTGTGGGCGCTGCGAGTTCATCCACTACCAGAACCCCAAGATCGTCGCCGGCGCCGTCTGCACCTGGAACGACAGGATTCTTTTGGCCAAGCGCGCCATCGAGCCGCGCAAGGGGTTCTGGACCTTGCCGGCGGGCTACATGGAGCTCGGCGAAACCACCGAGCAGGCAGCCCAACGCGAGGCGCGCGAAGAGGCCTGCGCCGCCATCGAGATCGACCGCCTGCTCGCCATGTACAGCGTGGCGCGCATCGGCCAGGTGCAGATCATGTATCGCGCCCGCCTGGTGAGCGCCGACGTCGCCGCCGGCCCGGAGAGCGCCGAGGTGGCGCTGGTCGACTGGGCCGACATCCCCTGGGAACAGCTCGCTTTCCCCACGGTGGTGTGGGCGCTCGCCCATTTCCACGATTCGCGCGGCAAGGCCGACTTCGCGACCTACTCCAATCCCACAGGCGAACTCGCCCGCATGTGGCCGCCGCGCAAGCCGGCGGGTATCTAGGCGTCCCTTAGCGTACGCATACCGGCCTCCAATTGCCGGTTTTATTGGGTTTCAGTAGAGTCGTCCTAACGTCCGGCGAACGGACGAATCCGGAGGAACCATGCTGACTGCAGCCAACAACGAGATGCTGACGCGCGTTGGGCCGGGTACGCCCATGGGCAATCTGATGCGGGAATACTGGACCCCCGCCTGTCTTTCCTCTGAACTGAAGGCCGACGGTGAGCCGATGCGGCTGATGCTGCTCGGCGAGCAGCTGATCGCCTTCCGCGATACCGACGGCCGCGTCGGCATCATGGAGCATCGCTGCCCGCACCGCTGCGCCTCGCTGTTCTTCGGACGCAACGAGCAAGGCGGGCTGCGCTGCGTCTATCACGGCTGGAAGTTCGACGTCGAAGGCAACTGCCTCGACATGCCGAACGTGCCGCCGGCACAGGACTTCAAGGCCCGCATCAAGGCCAAGGCCTACCGGGTGGTCGAGCGCGCGGGCTTCGTCTGGACCTACATGGGCAGCCGCAAGGAAGCGCCGCCGCTGCCCAACATCGAAGTGCTGATGCTGCCCGAGGAAGAGCGCATCACCCGCGTGCACATGCGCGAGTGCAACTGGTTCCAGTCGCTCGAGGGCGACATCGACACCTCGCATTTCGGCTTCCTGCATGTCGGCGGGCTGAAGATGGAGGATGTCTCGCCCGACACCATCCACAAGTGGGGCGTCGGCGACCGCGCGCCCGACTACAAGTCGACCGAGACCGAATGGGGCACCATGTACGCGGCCTACCGGCCGGCCGAAGCGGGCCAGTACTACTACCGCTTCGCCCACTTCATGTTCCCGTTCATCACGCTGACACCGAACGGCTTCTTCGAGGACCAGGTCGCCTGCACCTTGAACGTGCCGATGGATGACACCCACACCATGACCTACAACCTCACCTGGAAGCAGAAGACGCGTCCGCTCGAGCTGCTGAAGAACGGCGACTGGATTCCCGGCCTGAAGCCCGACGCCGAATACCTGCCGAACACCAACGACTGGTTCGGCCGCTGGCGGCTCAAAGCCAACCGCGAGAACGACTACCTGATCGACCGCGACATGCAGAAGAACGTCAACTACACCGGCATCCAGGGCATCGGCCGGCAGGATCAGGCGATGATCGAGTGCATGGGCGAGATCGTCGATCGCAGCCTGGAACATCTCGCGCCGTCGGACCGCATGATCGCCATCACCCGCAAGCGCTGCCTGCAGGCCGCGCAGGAGCTGCTGGCTGAGAAGAAGGTGCCGGCCACGGTCGACAATCCCGACATCTATCTCGGCGCACGCGGCGGTGCGTTCGTGGCGCCGGTCGAGCAGGACTGGCTCGACGCCTATGCCGAGAAGCTGCAGACGGCCAAGAGCCCGCTGGGCTTGCTGAACAGGAACCGGCTGCCGCTGGCGGCCGAATAGCGCGCGACAAGGCTGCACAGACAGCCATCGCATGGCCTGAAGCGCTGAAGTGCTTCGGGCGGGAGGAGGCGCGAGGATGGTGACCGTTGCCGCCCCCTTGGGCGAGCGCAGTGCGTCGTTCGGCGGTCTGTGGCGCTGGGGCCGGCCGGCGGGCATCGCCGCGCTGATCGCGATCCTCTGCTTCCTGTCGCTCTATCCGATGTTGATGCTGCTGTACGGCAGTTTGCATTCGACGCCGCCCGGCATCGCCGGCGAGTTCAACCTCAACGGCTATATCAGCATCGCCACATCCGAGAACCTGGCCGTGCTGGCCAACACCGTCGGTATTTCCCTGGTCAAGACAGTGCTGGCGCTGGCGCTCGCCGTGCTGCTGGCCTGGATCGTGGCGCGCACCGACACGCCGGGGCGCGGCCTGCTGGAAGTCCTGATCACGCTCCCTTTCTTCATCCCGCCCATCCTGACGGCGACCGCCTGGGCGATGCTGGGCAATGCCCAGGTCGGCACCATCAACCTCGCCTGGCGCTGGCTCACCGGCAGCGATACCACGCTGGTCGACGTCTACTCCTACGGCGGCGTCATCTGGCACATGATGCAGTATTCGACGCCGTTCATCTTTCTGTTCGTCGTCGACGCCTTTCGCGCCATGGATCCGGCGCTCGAGGAGTCGAGCCGCATGTCGGGCGCCAGCCGCTGGCAGACCTTCTGGCGCGTCACCTTCGCCTTGATGCTGCCGGTCACCACCAGCGCCTTCATCCTGAGCTTCATCCGCGGCATCGAATCCTTCGAATCGGCGGTGTTCTTCGGCGTACCGGTCGGCATCGAGGTGATCACCACCACGATCTACAATTCGATCACCCAGCGCGCCCAGCCCGACTACCAGTCGGCCACGGCGCTGTCCTTCGCCGCCCTCGCCCTGATGTTCCTGCTGCTGGTGATGCAGAACCGCCTGCTGCGCGGACGCAGCTTTACCACGGTCACCGGCAAGGGCTACTCGCCCAACATCACGCGGCTCGGCCGGCTGCGCTGGGTCACCTTCGCCATCTGCATCCTGTTCTTCGCCCTCACCGTGGCGCTGCCGATCGGCCAGCTGCTGCTCAGCTCCTTCTTCAAGTTCTTCGGCTTCTACGAGGCCGACATGCTGACGCTCGACCACTATCGCAGCGTCTGGGAGAATTCGAGCTTCTGGCGCGCCTTCGGCAACACCATGCTGCTGGGCCTGGCCGGCGCCACGGCGACGATGACGTTGGGCGGCATCGTCGCTTACGTCACGACACGCACGCGCTGGCGCGGCCGCCGCCTGATCGACCTTCTGGCCTGGCTGCCCTGGATGATGCCCGGCATGGTCCTGGGCATCGGCTTCCTGTGGGGCTTCGCCATCCTGCCGCATGCCATCCCGATCTACGGCACGCTGTGGGCGCTGCTGCTGGCCTACATCGCGCTCGGCACGCCCGTCGCCGTGCGCGTGACCTCGTCGGCCTACCAGCAGATCGCCAACGACATCGAGGAATGCAGTCGCGTGCACGGCGCGGGCTGGTGGCAGACGCTCGGCCGCATCCTGATCGCGCTGGCCTGGCCCGCTTTCGCCGTCGGCTGGGTGCTGATCTTCTTCGGCATCATGCGCGAGCTCTCGGCCTCGATCCTGCTCTACGCGCCGGGCACCGAGGTGCTGTCGGTGGTCATGCTCAAGATGTGGGTGGGCGGCAAGCCCGAGGAAGTGAGCGTCATCGGGCTGGTGATGCTGGTGCTGGTCCTGCTGTTCCGCTGGGTACAACTGAAATTCATCAAGAAGCGCATCAGCACGCTGTAAAAACGGGAAGGAAGGCGACCATGTTGAGGAGACGCGTACTCACGTTGGGAGGGGGGCTTCTGGCCGCAAGCACCGCGCTTGCGGGGCCAGCGCGCGCCCAGGACGATTGGGCCAGGGTCGCCGACGCCGCCAAGAAGGAAGGCAAGCTCGTCATCTATACGGCCTCGATCGGCTCGCCCTCGCTCAAGACCGTCACCAAGGCCTTCGAGCAGAAATACGGCATCGCCGTCGAACTGTTCGAGGCGCGGGCCAGCGAAGTGCGCGAGCGCGTGCGCGTCGAGCAGGCGGCGGGCCGCTTCCTGGGCGACATCCATCACAACGGCAGCACCACCACCTGGCTGATGAACCGTGACGGCAACTTCCAGCCGCACGGCCCCATCCCCAACATCAAGAACATCGTGCCGCCCTACGAGGCCGACGACATTCGCGTTCCGGCCGAGGTCATCAGCTACGCCCTGATGATCAATCGCAATCTCGTAAAACCGGCCGACGAGCCCAAGAGCTGGAAGGATATCCTCGATCCCAAATGGACGGGCAAGATCCTGTCCGACGACTATCGTGCGCTGGGCGGCGGCGCGGTGTTCTTCGTGGTCATGCACGACACGTTCGGCAAGGAGTTCCTGGAGAAGCTCGCCACTCAGAAGCCCACGTTCTCGCGCGACATCCAGAACAGCGAGCGCCGCGTAGCGCGCGGCGAGTTCCCGCTCTACCTCCCCTTCTCCCTGCAGGACACCAACACGCTGAAGGGCCTGCCGATCAAGCCGATCGTGCCCGTCGAAGGACGTCCTTACGTCCGCTTCGACCTCGCCGTGCTGAAGAACGCGCCGCGACCCAACGCGGCGCGCCTGTTCATGAACTTCTATCTCGAGCCCGAGCAGCAGATCATCTACGCCAACGCGGGCTACAATCCGGTGGTCAAGGGCGTGATCGAGAAGACCATCGAGGAACTGCGGCCGCTGCTCGCGACCAAGGCGCTGGGCACCACCGTGCCCGAGCGCCAGGACGCCATGCTCGAATTGGCCAAGCAGATCTTCAAGTAGGACCGGATGCCCAGCGTCTCCCTGCACGAGGTCGGCCGGCACTTCGCCGACGTGAAGGCGGTCGACGGCATCGACCTCGCCATCGAGCATGGCGAGTTCGTCACCTTGCTGGGACCGTCGGGCTGCGGCAAGACCACGACCTTGCGCATGGTGGCGGGGCTGGAGCGCAACGATACCGGCTCCATCGTGATCGGCGGCCGCGTCGTGAGCGACGCGCCGGCCGGCCTGTTCGTCCCGCCGGATCTGCGCAAGCTCGGCATGGTGTTCCAGTCCTACGCGATCTGGCCGCACATGACCGTGTTCGACAATGTCGCCTATCCCCTGAGCGTGCGGCACGTCGCCAGGCCGGAGATCAGGGAGCGCGTGATGGCGGCGCTTCGCCTGGTCGAGATGGAGCGCTTCGCCGACCGGCCGGCGCCTGCCCTGTCCGGCGGCCAGCAGCAGCGCGTGGCGATCGCCCGCGCCCTGGTGTTCGAGCCCGAGGTCCTGCTGCTCGACGAGCCGCTCAGCAACCTCGACGCCCGCCTGCGCGCCCAGATGGGCGACGAGTTCCGCGCCCTGCAGCGGCGGCTCAAGATCACGACGCTGTACGTCACCCACGACCAGGAAGAGGCGATGGCGCTGTCGGATCGCGTGGTGGTCATGCAGCGCGGACGCATCCTGCAGGCCGGGACGCCCGAGGACGTTTACCGCCGGCCGGCCAGCCGCGAGGTTGCGGCCTTCTTCGGTACGCCGAACTTCATCGAGACGACCGTCGCCGCCTGTCGGCCGGCCGAGAACGGCGACTGGCTGATAGCCATCGATGGCGGCCACTGCCGCGCCGCTCAGGCCTTGCAGCCCGGCGAGAGCGTGTCGGTGATGGTGCGGCCCGAGGATGTCACGCTGGCGGCGGGCCATGCGCCGGCAACCAACGGCCACCTCACCTGGCCGGGCAAGGTCGTCGACGGCGTGTTCCGCGGCCCCCGGCGCTCGCTCACGGTCGAGACGGCCGGCCGGAAGTTCAACGTCGACTGCGCGTCGACGCGCGCGGCCGCCGTGGGCGATTCCGTCACGCTGCAGGTCGACGCCGACAATGCCTGGGCATTGAAAGCCTGACGTCCAGCGATAGGGCATGAATGGCGAGGTTGCGGGCGGATGCCGCGTGTCATGGCGCCGGCCTCGGCCTATCTCGCAGGCCGGCTGGACGACGGTCGAGACCAAGTTCGAGCGAGCGGCGACCGCACCGAGTAGTCGTGCGCGCCTATCGGCGACAAGCCGGCATCAAGTCTTCGCTGATGCCGGAACTTCTACGTCGGCGCCCATGCCGCCATTCGTAGCTACCGCGTCCTGACGCGAGATGTCGTGCGCTATCGCACGCCGTACGGGAGAAGATCTACTTCCCGCCAGCGAACGGATTGTCGTCGCCGTCCCAGTAGCGCTTGAGCAGCGGCACTTGCAGGAAGGCGAAGACCAGGGTCAGCGGGAAGCTCAGGAACATCTTGCTGGCGATCCAGGTCTCGGTCGGGAAGCCGCGCCACATCACCTCGTTGATGGCGGCCAGCACGAAGAAGAACAGCGCCCAGCGCACGGTGAGCTTGCGCCAGCCCTCGTCGGTCAGGCGGAAAGCCGCGCCGAAGATCGGCTTGAGCAACGGCCGGTTCAGCAGCAGCAGGCCGCCGCCCAGGATCACGCCGAACAGGCAGTTCACGATGGTGGGCTTCAGCTTGATGAAGGTCTCGTCCTGCAGCCAGATCGTGAGACCGCCGAACACCAGCACGAAGAAACCGCCGACCAGCGGCATCACGGGCCAGCGCTTCTCCAGCCAGCGATAGCAGGGCAGCGCGATCGCCGTGGCGACGATGAACACGGCGGTGCCGACGAAGATGCCCCAGCGGCCGTTGGCCAGGAAGAACAGCAGCAGCGGTCCGAGTTCCAGCGCCGTCGCGTAAAGACGGCGGGCGCCGCTCTCCGGTTGCGCGCCTTCGCTCATGCGAGCCCCATCAGGCTGCGTGCAAAGGCCCGTGCCTCGAATGGCCGCAGATCGTCGATGCCCTCGCCGACGCCGATCGCCACCACCGGCAGCTTGAACTTCTCGGCCAGCGCCACCAGCACGCCGCCCTTGGCGCTGCCGTCGAGCTTGGTCAGCACCAGCGCGTCGACCGGCGACATGGCCTTGAAGGTCTCGACCTGGGCATGGGCGTTCTGGCCGGTCGTTGCGTCGAGCACCAGCAGGCAGGAATGCGGCGCGCTGGCGTCGAGCTTGCGGATCACGCGCACGATCTTGGCGAGCTCGTCCATCAGGTTGGCCTTGTTGTGCAGCCGGCCCGCCGTGTCGATCAGCAGCACGTCGCAAGCCTCGGCCTTCGCGCGTTCCAGCGCTTCGTAGGCGAGGCCGGCGGCATCGGCGCCGGTCGCCTTGGCGACCACCGGCACGCCGGCGCGGTCGCCCCAGACCTTGAGCTGCTCGACGGCGGCGGCGCGGAAGGTATCGCCCGCCGCCAGCATCACCTTGCGGCCCTCGCCCTTGTAGAGGTTGGCGAGCTTGGCGATGGTCGTGGTCTTGCCGCTGCCGTTCACGCCGATCACCAGCACGACGTGCGGCTTCCTTGCCGCATCGATGACCAGCGGCGTCGCCACCGGCTGCAGGATCTCGGCGATGTCGTCGGCGAAGGCTGCCCGCACTTCCTCCTCGGTGACTTCCTTGCCGAAGCGCTCCTTGCCGAGCTTCGCGATCAGCCGGGCGGCGACGCTGACGCCGAGATCGGCCTGGATCAGCGCGTCCTCGAGCTCATCGAGCGTCTGCTGGTCGAGCTTCTTCTTGGTGAAGAGCCCGGTGATGCTCTCGGTGACGCGCCGGGTCGACTTCGCCAGACCGTCGCGCAGCCGCAACAGCCAGCCCTTCTTTTCGGTCTCTTCGCCTTCGACCGGCTCGACCGCGGCCTGCAGCTCGACCGGTGTCGCGGCCTGCGCCTCGGCTTCGCTCTCGGCGGGCGCGCGCGGCTCGTCCGGTGGGGCGCCGCGGGAACGCAGCCGCGCAAACCACCCCTTCTTCTCTTCGGTCTTGGGCGTCTCGCTCACCGCGCGCTCCCCACCCTAGGTCAGCAGCGAGCGGTCGAGCTCGCCCTTGAACACGACCGCGATGCCGCCCGTCATCATGACGTGGCCGTCGCGCAGCCATTCGATGGTGAGCGTGCCGCCCTCCAGGACCACGTCGGCCTTGCGCGGCACGAGGCCCCGGCGGCTCGCCGCGACGACGGCGGCGCAGGCGCCCGAGCCGCAGGCCAGCGTGATGCCGGCGCCGCGCTCCCAGACACGCAGACGCAGCCTGTCGCCGCCGAGAACCTGGGCGACGCCGATATTGGCCCGTTCGGGGAAGAAGCGGTCATGCTCCAGCTTCGGGCCGAGCTCGGCGAGAGGGATCGCCTCGGCGTCGTCGACGAAGAAGGTCGCGTGCGGGTTGCCCATGTTGGTGCCGACGGGATCCTGCAGCGGTCCGAGCCCGATGGGCAGATGATTGGTGTCGCAGGCCTCGGCGACGGGAATCTCCCGCCAGTCGAGCCGTGCCGGCCCCATGTCGACCGAGATCACCGGCAGGCCGTTGCTGCCCACCCCGGTCCTCTGCGACTCGAGGAGGCCGGCGATGGTCTGCACCGTGACCTGGTCGGTCTTGCGCTCGTCCATCACCACCGAGGCGACGCAGCGCGTGGCGTTGCCGCAGGCGCCGGCCTCGCCGCCGTCGGGATTGTAGATGCGCATGAAGACGTCGGCCTCGCGCTCGGTCGGCGGCTCGAGCACGATCAGCTGATCGCAACCCACGCCCCGCCGGCGGTCGGCGATGGCTCGGCGGCGCTCCGGCGTCAGGTCGAAGGTGGCCGTCCGGGCATCGAGCACGACGAAATCGTTGCCCAGCCCGTGCATTTTCAGGAACGGCGTGGTTGCCATGCGGCGCTATATGGCCGTTCGGCCCGGCCAGCGCAACGAGCGCGGCCGGACCTCGCCATCGTGCAGCCCGCCCAGTTCCCGCACGTCCAAGGTAGCCAGACGCTTGGTGTAGATGGTCATGTGCAGGATGCCCAACGGGTCATGGGGCATGGCCGGCTCGACGAACAGCGACCGTTCGGCGTCCCAGGCGGGCGTCGCGTGATGGATCGGCCAGTTGCAGCGGCTGGGCAGCGGCTCGCAGGCGAAGCCCCTGTCGTAGACCAGGACGTTCAGCGCGATCTGGTCGGTCATGTTGGTCGAGCGCTGCAGCGCCTCGCCGAGGACGTCGGCCCAGCCGGCCCAATGCGGCGCGTCGGCAGTGAGGGCAAAGACGCCGGCATTGATCAGGGGATAGCGGATCAGCCGCTCGGCCGTCTCCTTGCCGAAGCAGGCTTCGTAGGCCGCGCCGTTGATCGAGGAGAATTCACCCCAGGCATGGCGATAATGGCGCATCGAGCGATGGATCTCGGGCGCGGCGGCAAGCGCGCCGGTGCGCGCCGCGCGCTCGAACAACGTGATCGCATCGCCCTGCTGCACCCAGCAATCGCCGTCGATCCAGAGGTAGAGGTCGAAACCGGGAAAATAGCGCGGCAGGAACGGGCGCGCCGTCAGGGCCTTGTAGCCGTCCTTCAGCTTGTCACGGCCGGGAAAGTCGAAATCCCATTGCGGCACGACCAGGCGGGCACCCTTACCGACGCACCAGGCGCGCTGCTCCTCCGTCAGGCCGCAATCGAGCACGCCCAGCGCCAGCGCGCGACCTTCCGGCACCGAACGCAGGGAGCCGATGCAGTCCTCGATGAGGTCGAAGTAGCCGGCATCGCCGCCGGTGATCGCGATCGTCCGTTCCGACACGTGGCCGAGGATGGCCCATCGCCCCTTTGCTGTCGCCTGCCCATTCGGCCACAGTGGGGGACGGAGGACAGCCATGGCCAAGCATGTCGACTACTACGTCTCGCTGAACTCGCCGTGGACCTATCTCGGCTCGAAGCGCTTCGAGGAGATCGCCAAGAAGCACAATGCGCACGTCACGATCTGGCCGGTCGATTTCGGTTCCGTCTTCGCGGTCTCGGGAGGCCTGCCGCTGCCCAAGCGGGCGCCGCAGCGTCAGGCCTATCGCATGATGGAGCTGAAGCGTTGGCGCGACCATCTCGGGGTCAAGCTCAACCTCGAGCCCAAGTTCTTTCCCGCCAACGAGGTGCCCGCCGCCAAGTGCGTGATCGCGCTGCGCGAGCTCAGCCGCATGGCAGACGCCATCAAGCTCGCGCATGCGGTCCTTCATGCGCTATGGGCCGAGGACAAGGACACCGGCGATCCGGAGACCCTGCGCGAGATCATCGCCGGCTGCGGGCTCGAAGCCGACATGATCCTGAAGGCGAGCGAGGCGCCCGGCATGGCCGACAAACGCGAGTCCTACACCAGGTTCGCGATCGATCGGGGCGTGTTCGGCGCGCCGTCCTTCGTGATCGACAAGGAGATCTTCTGGGGCCAGGACCGTCTGGACTTCGTCGATCGCAAGCTCGCGGGCTGACCTCTTCCAGCACATTTTCTTCGGAGCGCGGAGCCGTCTTTCGGCCGGCGGTGACCTCAGGGTGAGGTATTGTCGACCAGCGCCGCAGCCACCACTGCCAGCCCGTTGTTGACGATGTGCGCCACCAGTGAGGGCCAGAGCGAATCGGTGCGCTGCCGCAGCCAGCCGAACCACAGCCCGAGCGGCAGCACCAGGAGAACATGGGCGGGCTCTATATGGGCGGCAGCGAACAGAACCGAGCTTACGAACCAGGCAATGGTCGTTCCCCAGCGGCCTGCCACCCAGCCATAGAGCAGGCCGCGAAACACCGCCTCCTCGGCAAGCGGCGCCAGCAAAGCCATCACCGCAAGGCTCGCCACGAACAGCCTGGGCGTGCGCGCGACGTCGAGCGCCTGCTTCACGCCCTCCGGTTCGCCGAGCTGGCTCACCGCGATCGACACCACCAGGGCGCCCGCGGCGCCCAGCACGATCGGCCAGAACCCCGCCGGCCGGAAACCCAGCGCCGGCAGGGCTCGCCGACCCATCGGAGCGACCGCCACGGCAAGGGCGATCAGGCCCGCTGTGAAGAAGAGAGCCAGCATCGCCAGCATGTCGCGATCGCCGAGCAGCCACACGCCCGGCACCAGCAGCAGCGGCAGGACGGCCAGGAAGACCACGATCGACCAGCCGCTGATCGGCCTAAAATCATTCTGAATCAAAGGTTTAGTCTCTGCCGTCAAGCCTTTTGACTCCTTGTCCGGCAGGCCTTATACCCCGCCCGTTCAATCGGTCGTGCCGATTCAATGGTTCCCCCTCCGGGGAGCTCCGCTGATCCGCGAAGGTTCGCGCATCGGCGCGATAGGTGTTTGGGCGAGCGTAAGGTCGGAACATAGGGTCGACGGGCAGGATGTTCGAGGGTCTGAGCAAACGTCTGGGCGACGTCTTCGACAAGCTTCGCGGGCGCGGTGCGCTTTCCGAGGCCGATGTCGACGCGGCCCTGCGCGAGGTCCGGACCGCCCTGCTCGAGGCCGACGTGGCGCTGCCCGTCGTGCGCCAGTTCATCGACGGGGTGCGCCCCAAGGCGATCGGCGCCGACGTGATCCGCTCGGTCACGCCGGGCCAGATGGTGATCAAGATCGTCAACGATCACCTGGTCGAGATGCTGGGCGGCACGGTGGCCGACCTCGACCTCAACGCCATCCCGCCGGTCGTGATCCTGATGGTGGGCCTGCAGGGCTCCGGCAAGACCACCTCGTCGGCGAAGATCGCCTATCGCCTGAGCCAGGGCCCGCAGGGCATGGCCGCCGAGTTCGGCGGCACCTTCGCCACCAAGCGCAAGGTCATGATGGCCTCGCTCGACACCCGCCGCCCGGCCGCGCAGCAGCAGCTCAAGATCCTGGGCGAGCAGACCGGCGTGCCGACCCTGCCGATCGTGCCGCTGGAGATGCCGCTCGCCATCACGCGGCGCGCGATGGAGGCGGCGCGACGCGAAGGCTTCGACGTCCTGATCCTCGACACCGCGGGGCGGCTGTCGATCGACGAAGAGCTGATGAAAGAGGTCGCCGACATCAGCGCCCTCGCCAAGCCGCAGGAGACGCTGCTCGTCGCCGATGCCATGACCGGCCAGGACGCGGTCAACGTCGCCAAGGCCTTCAACGATCGCCTCGCCGTCACCGGCATCGTGCTGACCCGCGTCGACGGCGACGCCCGCGGCGGCGCCGCGCTCTCGATGCGCGCCGTCACCGGCCGCCCGGTCAAGCTGATCGGTGTCGGCGAGAAGTTCGATGCGCTGGAGCCGTTCCATCCCGCCCGCATCGCCGGCCGCCTCCTCGGCATGGGCGACATCGTCTCGCTGGTCGAGCGCGCCGCCGAGACGATCGAGAAAGAGGATGCCGAGAAGCTCGCGGCCAAGGTCCGCAAGGGCCAGTTCGACATGGACGACCTGCTGAGCCAGCTCCGTCAGCTGCGCAAGATGGGCGGACTGTCGGGCCTGATGGGCATGCTGCCCGGCGCCATGCAGGCCAAGGCCGCGATGTCCAAGGCCAAGATCGACGAGGGCCAGCTCAAGCGCCAGGAAGCCGTCATCCTCGCCATGACGCCCAAGGAGCGGCGCAACCCCGACATCATCCACGCGTCGCGCAAGAAGCGCATCGCCAAGGGCTCGGGCGTGCAGGTGCAGGACGTCAACAAGCTGCTCAAGCAGCACGCCGACATGCTCAAGATGATGAAACGCGTCAACAAACTCGGAGAGAAGGGATTCATGCGCAGCCTCGGAGGCATGACGCCGCCGCCCGGCTTCCCGCGCTGAAATTTCGAAGGAGAAAGAATGCTTGCTATTCGTATGACCCGTCACGGCGCAAAGAAGCGGCCGTTCTTCCACATCGTGGTCGCCGATTCGCGCAGCCCGCGCGATGGCCGCTTCATCGAGAAGCTCGGCACCTACAACCCGCTGCTGCCGCGCGATCACGCCCAGCGCATCACCCTCGACAAGGAGCGCATCGCGCATTGGCTGAAGGTCGGCGCCCAGCCGTCGGACCGCGTCGCCAAGTTCCTGTCGCAGGCCGAGATGATGAAGCCGCGCGAGCGCCGCGACCAGACCAAGAAGCCGGTTCCGCGGGCCAAGGCGCAGGAGCGCCTGAAGGCTGCCGCCGCCGCTGCCGCGGCTCCGGCCGAGGGTGGGGAGAAGGAGGCTGCCGCCGGCTGATGAGGCTTGTTCATGTCTAGGGGCCGCGTTCTCCTGGGCATCGTCGCCGCGCCGCACGGTGTGCGCGGCCTGGTGCGCATCAGGAGCTTCACCGAGGACCCGATGGCCATCGCCGCCTATGGCGAGCTGTCGGACGAGACGGGGAAGACGCGGTACCGGGTCGAGGCGCTCAGCACGGTCAAAGGTGCGGTGCTGGCCCGGATCGAGGGCGTAGCCGATCGCAACGCCGCCGAGGCGATACGAGGCTTGCGGCTCTTTGTGGAGCGCGAGCGATTGCCGGCGACGGGCGAGCGGGAGTGGTACGAGGCGGACCTGATCGGTCTGCCTGCCGTCGGAACGGACGGCCGGGATTGGGGGAAGGTCATGGCCTTCCACGATTTCGGCGCGGGCCGGACGATGGAGGTCTCGGGAGGCACGGCGTCACGCCAGTCGGTGATGCTGCCTTTCACCGACGAAGCGGTGCCCGAGGTCGACGTCGAGGGCGGCAAGGTCGTGGTCGATCCGCCGGTCGGCTTGCTGGCCGGAGGCAGTAAGAAGGAGGCGCAGGACTAACGTGTGGCGCGCTGTGGCGCTGACGCTCTTTCCGGAGATGTTTCCGGGCCCGCTGGGCGAGAGCCTGGCCGGCAAGGCGCTGAAGGAAGGCGTGTGGTCGCTGGAGGCGGTCGACATCAGGCGGTTCGCCAAGGACCGCCATGGAACGGTCGACGACGCTCCTTTCGGCGGCGGCGCCGGCATGGTGATGAAGCCCGACGTGCTGTCGGCGGCGATCGAGGCGGTCGCTTTGCCGGGGGTGCCGAAGGTTCTGCTGTCTCCCCGAGGGGCGCCGTTCACTCAGGCGCGCGGACGGGAGCTGGCCCAGGGTCCGGGCGTGGTGCTGGTGTGTGGGCGGTTCGAGGGCGTCGACGAGCGCGTCATCGAGGCCCAGGTGTTGGAGGAGATCTCGGTCGGCGATTTCGTGCTTTCGGGCGGCGAGATCGCGGCCATGGCGGTGATGGATTGCTGCGTGCGGCTGCTGCCCGGCGTGATGGGCGAGCCCAAGTCGGCGAACGAGGAGAGTTTCGAGGACGGATTGCTGGAGTATCCGCACTACACGAGGCCCGCGAGCTGGACCGGGCCCGACGGAACCGAACGGCGCGTGCCGGAGGTTCTGGTCTCGGGCCACCACGGCAAGGTGGCCGAGTGGCGGAGGCGACAGCGGGAAGAGATTACGCGGCGACGGCGGCCCGACCTGTGGGCCGAGCGCACCGCGAGTACGAACGAAGAGAAGTGACGAAAGGATGGATGCGATGAACATTCTCGATACGCTGGCCCAGGCCCAGATGGACAAGGTGACGGCCGAGCGGCCGGTGCCGCGTTTCGAACCCGGCGATACGCTCCGCGTGCACGTCAAGGTTCAGGAAGGCAACCGCGAACGCATTCAGGTCTACGAAGGCCTGTGCATCGGCCGCAAGAACGACGGCATCAACTCGTCGTTCACGGTGCGCAAGATCTCGTTCGGCGAAGGCGTCGAGCGCGTGTTCCCGCTCTACAGCCCGGGCATCTGGGAGATCGAGGTCGTCCGCAAGGGCATCGTGCGCCGCGCCAAGCTCTACTACCTGCGTGAACTGCGCGGCAAGGCGAGCCGCATCGCCGAGGATGTCGAGGCCCAGCGCGAGCTGGTCGCCGAACAGGCCGACGAGACCAAGAATCCGCGGCGTGAAAGGCTCAAGAAGGAAAAGCCCAAGGAGGAAAAGAACGTGCGTGCCGCCAAGGGCGGCGGAAAGAAGTAGGCGAACATGGCGTTCCGCAAGAAGTCGGCCACGCCGCCACCGCCTCCTCCCCCGCCGCGTACCCTGTTCGAGAAGATCTGGGACGCCCACGTCGTCCATCGCCAGGACGACGGGACCTGCGTTCTCTACATCGACCGTCACCTCGTCCACGAGGTGACGAGCCCGCAGGCCTTCGAGGGCCTGCGCATGGCCGGCCGCCCGGTCCGCCGCACCGACGCCACCATCGCGGTCGCCGACCACAACACGCCGACCACGCCGGTCGGTGAAGGCGGCATGGACGAGGAATCGCGCATCCAGGTCGAGACCCTGGAGAAGAACGTCGCCGACTTCCACGTGCCCTACTTCGGCATGGACGATCCGCGCCGCGGCATCGTTCACGTGATCGGCCCCGAGCAGGGCCTGACCCTGCCCGGCATGACCATCGTGTGCGGCGACAGCCACACCTCGACGCATGGCGCGTTCGGGGCGCTGGCCTTCGGCATCGGCACGTCGGAGGTCGAGCACGTGCTCGCCACCCAGACGCTGATCCAGAAGCCCGCCAAGAACATGCGCGTGGCGGTCGAGGGCAGCCTGCCGCTCGGCGTCACGGCCAAGGACGTGATCCTCGCCATCATCGGCCGGCTCGGCACCGCCGGCGGCACCGGCTACGTGATCGAGTATGCCGGCCGCGCCATCCGCGAGATGACGATGGAAGGCCGCATGACCGTCTGCAACATGTCGATCGAGGCGGGCGCACGCGCCGGCCTGATCGCGCCCGACGATACGACCTTCAAGTACCTCGGAGGCCGGCCGTATTCGCCGAAGGGCGGCGCGTGGGACCTGGCGCTCGCCCAGTGGCGGCGCCTGCCGTCCGACAAGGGCGCGCACTTCGACAGCCAGCTCGACCTCATCGCGGCGGACATCCCGCCGATGGTGACCTGGGGCACCAGCCCGCAGGATGCGCTGCCGATCACCGACGTCGTTCCCGACCCGGCCAATGCGCCGGACGAGAACCGTCGCGAGGCTTGGACGCGGTCTCTGGCCTACATGGGCCTGACGCCGGGCACCAAGCTGGTCGACGTGCCGATCGATCGCGTGTTCATCGGCTCGTGCACCAACGGCCGCATCGAGGATCTGCGCGCCGCCGCCGAGATCGCGCGCGGCCGCAAGGTTGCGGCGGGCGTCTCGGCCATGGTCGTCCCGGGCTCCGGCCTGGTGAAGGCCGAGGCCGAGAAGGAAGGTCTCGACAAGATCTTCCTCGAGGCGGGCTTCGAATGGCGCATCCAGGGCTGCTCGATGTGCCTCGCCATGAACGCCGACCGGCTCGAGCCCGGCCAGCGCTGCGCCTCGACCTCGAACCGCAATTTCGAGGGACGGCAGGGCCGCGGCGGGCGTACCCATCTGCTGAGCCCGGCGATGGCGGCGGCCGCCGCCATCAAGGGCACGCTGGCGGACGTGCGCGACTACCAATAACGCGCGGCGGATTCTCCCGAACAGGGGGCGGTGCAGCGATGCACCGCCCTTTTTCTTGTCGCGACAGCGCCATGGTAAGCTTGCTCCGACGCTTTCCATCAGGAGACCGACATGCCGAGTGTGCCGACCTCAGGCTCCGTCCCGCCACCACCGCCGGTCTGGGATGCCCGCCCGCCGGAGACCACGGTGCGTTATGCCGGATTTTGGCTCAGAGTCGTGGCGGCGCTGGTCGACGGCATTGCCCTCTGGATCGTCTGGTCGATCGTCCTGATGCTCCTTCCCGCCGAGCCCATAGCGCCGCTGCCCGAGAATCCCGACCTCGAGGCCTTGCTCGACTACGCCAACAGCCTGATCTCTCCGCGCCAGATGATCGTCTACGCGGTGATCGTGTGGGCGTACTTCGCCTTCCAGGAAAGCTCGTCGGCGCAGGCGACGCTCGGCAAGCGGATGCTGGGCATTCGCGTTTCCACCGAGAACGGAGGGCGGCTGAGCCTGCTAACCGCCTCGCTGCGCGCCTGGCCGATCTATCTGCCATCGGTCGCCGCCCTGGCAGGCAGCGGCTTCAGCACCCTGGTCGGTCTGGTCGCCCTCGCTTCCTGCATTGCCGTCGCCTTTTCGGCGCGCAAGCAGGGCCTCCATGACAAGATGGCGGGGGCGCTACTGACGCGGCGCTAAAGCATGATGGGTCCAGCTGGAATCAGCTGGACCCATCATGCCTCCTGCAACACGCATCCCATTCCGCTTTGGCCGGTCCGGGCGGCTTGACGGGCCCGGTAAAAGCCCGTTTATTCCGGCGTTTCGCGAGGGGTCTCATGGAAAAATTCACGACGCTGCGCGGCGTCGCCGCACCGCTGCCGATGGTCAATATCGACACCGATATGATCATCCCCAAGAACTTCCTGAAGACCATCAAGCGCACCGGGCTGAAGGACGGCCTTTTCTACGAGCTGCGCTGGACGCCCGACGGCCAGAAGAAGGACTTCATCCTCGACCAGCCGGCCTACCAGAACGCCAAGATCATCGTTGCCGGCCCCAACTTCGGCTGCGGCTCGAGCCGCGAGCACGCGCCGTGGGCGCTGCTCGACTTCGGCATCCGCTGCGTCATCTCCGAGGACTTCGCCGACATCTTCAACAACAACTGCTTCAAGAACGGCATCCTGCCGATCAAGGTGCCGAAGGAGATCATCGACAAGCTGATGGACGATGCGAGCCGCGGCTCCAACGCCGTCATCGAGGTCGATCTCGAGAAGCAGGAGATCAAGGGACCGGACGGCGGCACGGTGCATTTCGACATCGATCCGTTCCGCAAGCATTGCCTGCTGAACGGCCTCGACGACATCGGCCTCACCATGGAGAAGAAGTCGGAGATCGACGACTTCGAGGCGCGCCAGAAGGAACAGCAGCCCTGGCTGCACGCCGCGTCCTGACCAGCGACCGTTAGCTAGAGAAAGAAGACAATGGCGTCCAACCGCAATCTGCTGGTGCTGCCCGGTGACGGCATCGGCCCCGAAGTCATGAACGAAGTGCGCAAGATCATCGCCTGGATGGGCAAGAAGCGCGCGGTCGGCTTCGACATCCAGGAAGACGTGGTGGGCGGCGCCGCTCTCGACAAGCACGGCGTGCCGCTGAGCGACGCCACCATGAAGACGGCGCTCGAGGCCGACGCCGTTCTGTTCGGCTCGGTCGGCGGGCCGAAGTGGGACAATGTCGAGTTCAACAAGAAGCCGGAGCGCGGCCTGCTGCGCCTGCGCAAGGAGATGGACCTGTTCGCCAACCTGCGGCCGGCAAAGGTGTTCGACGCGCTGATCGATGCGAGCTCGCTCAAGCCCGAGATCGTCAAGGGCCTCGACATCATGATCATCCGCGAGCTGACGAGCGGCGTCTATTTCGGCGAGCCGCGCGGCCGGCACACCAACGCCCAGGGCGAGGTCGAGGCGTTCGACACGCAGCGCTACACGGCGGCCGAGATCCGCCGCGTCTGCGCCGTCGCCTTCGAGCTGGCGCGCAAGCGCAAGAACAAGGTGATGTCGTCGGAGAAGGCCAACGTCATGCACACCGGCGTGCTGTGGCGCGAGGAGGCGACCAGGCTGCACAAGGAGAAGTACTCCGACGTCAAGCTCGAGCACATGTATGCCGATGCGCTCGCCATGCAGCTCCTGCGCGCGCCCAACCAGTTCGACGTCATCGTCACCGACAACCTGTTCGGCGACATCCTGTCGGACGAGGCTTCCATGCTGACCGGCTCGCTCGGCATGCTGCCGTCGGCCTCGCTGGGCGCGCCCGACGCGACCGGCCGGCGCAAGGCTCTGTACGAGCCGATCCACGGCAGCGCGCCCGACATCGCCGGCAAGGGTCTCGCCAACCCGCTGGCCGAGACGCTGTCCTACGCGATGATGCTGCGCTACTCCTTCGACCTTGGGAAGGAAGCCGACCTGGTCGAGACGGCGGTCGAGAACGTGCTCAAGGCCGGCTACCGCACCGCCGACCTGCTGGCCGGCGGCAAGGCCGACGGCGTGAAGAAGGTCGGTACCCAGGAAATGGGCGACGCCATCGTAAAGGAACTCGACCGCCTGGCCTGACGGTCAACGGTCGCCGTCGACGGCGCGATCGAGCGCCGTCACGAACGACTTCATGTCGGCCGGCGCCAGGTCTCCGACAGCCCTCAGCTCGAAGCCGCCATGGCGCCACGCGGCCAGCGCGAAGCCGTCGCGCTGCCCCACGCTGGCAACCGAATCGTCCGACGAGGCCGCCGGCCACGCGGTGAGCGCAATCCAGTGTCGATTGCGACGGTAGACCATTACCGCGACCTTGCGGCCGTCGACGATGTCGAGCCGGCCGCCCACCAACGGGAAGCCCGCCGTCGTGAGATCGTGGACCGGAGGCGCGTAGTCGATGCGCCCGGCGAACCACGGCTTCACGGTGTGGCGATCGGACGAGGCAACCTCGACCGGATGCTCGCTCATGGCGATGCGGAGGTAGCCCGCCATCAGCGCATCGGTCTCGCGGCCGCTCTGGCTGACCAAGGTCGCCCCCAGCCAGCCGACGCCGACGGCCACGACCAGGCTAGCAGCCACCGCCATCCAGCGCCTGCGCTCGCGCGGATTCAGGGTCGGGCGGCGGCCGGCGATCGCACGCAGCTCGCGCTCGACCTTGGCATGCAAGAGATCGGGCGCAGGTTCCGGCGGCAGCTCGCGCAGCAGGGCGCTCATCATCCGCGTTTCTTCCAGGCGCCGGCGGCATTGCGGACAGGCCTCCAGGGCGCGCTCGAGCTCGGCACTCTCGGCCGCTGACAGCTCGCCATCGACATAGGCGTCGACCGTCGCCTCACATGTCGGGCAGTCCATGGTCTCTCCTTTCCAGGCGGCCGCGCAGCCCCTCCGCCAGTTTCTCCCGCGCCCGCGCCAGGCGCGACATGACGGTGCCGATCGGCAGGTCGAGCACCGCGGCGATGCGCTTGTACGAAAGGTCCTCGATCTCGCGCAGGACAAGGACCTCGCGCGCCTCGGCCGGCAAGGCCGCGAGTGCGGAGGCGATCTGGCGCCGCCGGTCGCCGGCGAGCGCGTTTTGCTCGGGATCGGGGCCGTCGCCGGCGCGGTTTTCGACCTCCTCGAGAGGCACCTTCTCCGCCGCGTGTTGGCCCGAGAGGTCGAGCCAGGCGTTGCGCACGATGCGCAACAGCCAAGGCTTGGCATCCTCGCCGCGGAAGGCGTGAAAGTAGCGCAGCGCACGCAGCATCGCCTCCTGCGCGACGTCCTGGGCCTGCACCGGATCGCGCGTCAGCCAGCGCGCATAGCCGTACGCGGCGCCGAGATGCGGCAGCATGACGGTGCGAAAACGATCGACCGTGCCGGCATCGGGTTTCGGCGCATCCGACATGCAGCGCATAGGACATCAATACCCGCCGACCGTCGATTTTATTCCATGCCGAGATTCGCGGAATAGCCGCCGCGCTTCGGCGGTAGTCCCTGCGATTTCACTGCGGAGGACTGTCATCATGCAGCAATCGGATCGCCGCGACTTCCTGAAGCTCGCCGGCCTCGCCGGCGTAGCCTTCACCGCCGGCCTGTTCCCCAACCCAAGCGCCCGGGCGCAGGCCAACGACTTCCATTTCGTCCAGTTCTCCGACACTCACTGGGGTTACAGCGGGTCTGCAAATCCCGACGCCGAGCATACGCTCGAGAAGGCGGTCGCCACGGTGAACGGCCTGACGCAACAGCCTGACTTCATCGTCTTCACCGGCGACCTCACCCACACGACCGACGATGCGAAGCTGCGCCGCGAACGCATGAAGCGGTTCCGCGAGATCGTCTCGGCGCTCACCGTCAGGGACGTGCGTTTCATGCCGGGCGAGCACGACGCCTCACTCGACAGGGGCGACGCCTACAAGGAATTCTTCGGCGCGACGCACTACACGTTCGACCACAAGGGCGTGCACTTCATCGTCCTCGACAACGTCTCCGACCCGGCCGCCAAGCTGGGCGACGCGCAGCTCGCTTGGCTCGCCGCCGACCTCGAGCAGCGCAAGCCCGACGACCGCATCGTCGTGCTGACCCACCGGCCGTTGTTCGACCTGCAGCCGAGCTGGGACTGGACCACCGCCGACGGCGCCAAGGCGATCGAGCTCCTGATGCCCTATCGCAACGTCGTCGTGTTCTACGGCCACATCCATCAGGAGCATCACCACATGACCGAGCACATCGCCCATCATGCGGCGAACTCCCTGATCTTTGCCCTGCCGGCGCCCGGCTCGCAGCCCAAGCGGGCGCCGCTTGCCTACGACGCGGCGATGCCGGGCAAGGGACTGGGGACGCGCGACATCGCGATGGGCGACCGCATATCCCTGGTCGAACTGCCGGTGACCCGGAGCTGACGCCATGCATCGCAGGACGATGATCGCGCTGCTGGCCGGCGGTGCGCTGGGAGCCGCGCGCCTCGCCGCCGAGGCTCCGGCGGAGATCCGCATCAGCGCGAAGAAATTCGAGTTCCAGCCCAACAAGGTGACGGTCAGGGCCGGTCAACCGGTGGTCCTGGTGCTCACCTCGGAAGACCGCATCCACGGCTTCAAGATGCCCGACCTCGGCGTGCGCGCCGACATCGTGCCGGGCCAGGAGACGCGAGTTGCCCTGCTGCCCGTCACGGCAGGCAGCTTCACATTCTTCTGCGATGTCTTCTGTGGCGGCGGCCACGAGGACATGGATGGAACGCTGGTCGTCGAACCGCGCTCCGGCAAGACCATGACGCGCGACTGAGTCGCGCGTCCCTACTTGCGCAGCGAGCCCAGCACCCCGCGCAGGATCGATCCGCCGTTCTTGAACACCGCCCTGGTCACCTCGCGGACCAGGACATTGGTCACGGTACGCGCCGCCGTCTTGGCAACCGTCGTGCCGATCGAATCGCTGCGGCTCGACGGCGTCCGCGGCGGCTTCGGCTCGGCCGGGCTTCTCGGCACGCCGGTGCGCGCACGCGGTTTCGGCGGAGCTGGCGCCTGCTCCTGCTCGGTCTGCGGGATCCGGGTTCGCCCCCACGGACCCGAGCTCACCGGCGGCGGCGCGTCGTACTGGCCACGGCGGCTCGGCGCGGGTGCCTGCCGGGCCTCGTCGTGCTCGACCTGGCCGGAGCCGGCGCGGCCGTTCAGCACCTCATAGGCCGATTCGCGGTCGACGGTGCGATCGTACTTGCCGGCAAGCGGGCTCGCTTTCAGCGCGGCCGCGCGTTCGGCATCCGTGGCCGGACCGATGCGGCCGCGCGGCGGCGCGATGAAGCACCGCTCGACCGGCTCGGGCACGCCCTTGGCATCGAGGAAGGAGACGAGTGCCTCGCCGACGCCCAGCTCGAGGATGGCCTCGGCGGCGTTGAACTTCTTGTTGGGCCGGAACGTGTCGGCCGCGGTCTTGACCGCCTTCTGGTCCTTCGGCGTGAAGGCACGCAGGGCATGCTGCACGCGATTGCCGAGCTGACCCAGCACCGACTCGGGGATGTCGAGGGGGTTCTGGGTGATGAAGTAGACGCCCACGCCCTTGGAACGGATCAGCCGCACGACCTGCTCGATCTTGTCGAGCAGCGCCTTGGGCGCATCGTCGAACAGGAGATGCGCCTCGTCGAAGAAGAAGACGAACTTCGGGCGATCGACGTCGCCGATCTCGGGCATGACCTCGAACAGTTCCGACAGCAGCCACAGCAGGAATGTGGCGTACAGGCGCGGGCTCTGCATCAGGCGGTCGGCGGCAAGGATGTTGACGTAGCCGGCGCCCGCAGGATCGCGGCCGATCATGTCCTTGAGGTCGAGCGCCGGTTCGCCGAAGAAGCGCTCGCCGCCCTGCTGCTCCAAGGTCAGCAGCGCGCGCTGGATGGTGCCGACGGTCTGCTTGCTGACGTTGCCGTATTTGGTGGTGAGCGAGCCCGCATTCTCCGCCGTCCATTGCAGCACCGACTGCAGGTCCTTGAAATCGAGCAGCAGCAGGCCCTGCTCGTCGGCGACCTTGAAGACGATGTTGAGGACGCCCTCCTGCGTCGCGTTGAGCTGCAGCAGGCGGGCCATCAGAACGGGGCCGATCTCGGTCACCGTGGTCCGCACCGGATGGCCCTTCTCGCCGAACAGATCCCAGTAGATCGTCGGGAAGGCGCGGCCGGCATAGCCGTCGATCTTGAGCTGCCTGGCCCGCTCGATCGCGCGCGGATTGTCGCCGCCGATCTGACCGACGCCCGACAGGTCGCCTTTGACATCCGCCATGAAGACCGGGATGCCGAATGCCGAGAGGCCCTCGGCGATCGTCTGCAGAGTCACGGTCTTGCCGGTCCCGGTGGCGCCGGCGATCAAGCCGTGCCGATTGGCGTATTTCAGGAGGAGGAATTGGTCGGCGTCGCTCGCTCCCACGAAGATCGCCGTGTCGTCACTCATGCCGTCTCCATCGGTCGCACATTCGACTTTAGCCAAAGTTGGGGAGCCATAGTAGGCTGCCGACATGACTCTTCCCCGCCTCCAGCTATCCGTCATCGGCGACGAAATCGGGCCGTCTCTGGATGAAATGATCTCCTTTGCCCACGAGCACGGCTTGCAGCGTCTCGACATGCGTACCGTGGGCGGGCGCAACCTCCTCAGCATGAAGACCGAAGAGGTCATCCATATCAGCCGGACGCTGGAGAAGGCGGGAATCGCCGTGCCGGCATTCGTGTCGCCCGCGTTCAAGTGGAAGGCCCCCGGCAAGCCGGCGAACAACGGAGGCAAGGTCGATTTCGCCTTCGATCCCGAGCAATGCCCCACCGTGGATTGGGTGGCGCATGCCATGCAGATCGCCGTGATCCTGGGCGCACCCCACATGCGGATTTTCAGCTACCTGCGCTATGGCGGCTTCCGGCCTGCCGATCTCGGCAGGCTGACCGACCAGCTCAACAAGCTTCTCGGACTCGCCAGCCACTACGACATCACCCTGCAGCTCGAGAACGAACCGGTCTGCAACGTCGGCAACATCGCCGAGCTCGCCGCCTTCTTCGCGGCCGACGAGAAAGCCGCACAGGAAGCGCCGCGCGGAGAGGACGAGGAATTCGAGGAGGATACGCAGCCGAGACTGCGCTACCTGCGGCCGTTGGTCGACATCGCCAACGCCTGGTCGACCGGCGAGAAGCCGAGCGATGCCGATATCGCGACCCTCGCTCCCTTCACCACGGCGATCCATCTCAAGGACCGGGACCTGTCGGCACGACGCACGGTGCCCCTGGGCGACGGTGACGTGCCATGGGCCGCCGAGCTCGAGCGGCTGTTGAGCGGGGTCGAAGCCAAGGAGGTGCTGGCCAGCATCGAGACCCACTGCCCGCAGGACGGGCGCAATGCCACGGCGCGCTCACTCGCCGGCCTGCGCCGGATCGCCGCCGAAATCGGCGTCGAAGTCGTCTGAACGGCCATCGATCATGCGCACCTTTTCCTTCGTCACGGTCGATGTCTTCACCGACCGGCGCTTCGGCGGCAATCCGCTGGCGGTATTTCCCGACGCCGAGGGCCTGAGCGACCACGAGATGCAGTCGCTGGCTACGGAGTTCAACCTCAGCGAGACGACCTTCGTCCTGCCGCCGGCCGATCCGGCCAACACCGCCCGCGTGCGCATCTTCAATCGCACCGCCGAGATGCCGTTCGCCGGTCATCCCAATGTCGGCACGGGCTGGGTGCTGGCCCGCCTCGGCCACGCCCGCGAGGGCCTGCTGCGCTTCGAGGAGATCGCGGGCCTGGTCGAGGTGCGTGCCGATGGCGCCGACATCGTCACGATCGCCGCGCCGCAACCGCTGTCGCTCGCCGAGGAGATGCCGGTCGACCTGGTGGCGGCCTGTGTCGGCATCGACGCCAGCGAGATCCTGATCACCAATCATCGTCCCGTCGTGGCGTCGGTCGGCAATTCCTTCGCCATCGCCGAGGTCACACCTGGCGCCCTGACGCGCGCGGCGCCCGACCTGGCGGCCTTCAAGGCGGCGCGGGAAGCCTTCCCGCACCTGGGGCCGCGTCGGCTGCCGCTCTACCTCCATGCTCGTGATGGCGAGAGCGCCGGGACGGCGCGGCTGCGCGCCCGCATGTTCTCGCCGCTGTCGGGTACGATAGAGGATGCCGCGACAGGCAGTGCGGCAACGCCGCTCGCCGCCCTGCTGCTGTCGCTGGGCTCGGCCGACAAGGCGCGCTACGAGGTCACCCAGGGCGTCGAGATGGGCCGGCCGAGCCTGCTTGCCTGCACGGCATGGCGCGCCGCCGACGGCATCCGCGCCAGCGTCGGCGGCGGCTGCGTGCCGGTGCTGAAGGGCGAGATCTCGCTATAGACCAGGCTGATCGAAACCGGCCAGCCGCCGATCAATGCAGCGTGCCGATGGCGACGAGGGCCGCAAACCCGATTCCGCCGACGATGGCCAGCCGCCACGCCCAGGAATAGAGCCGCGTGCGCCGGGCGACGAGACCGCCCAGGCGCTGCAGGGAGGCATCGTCGAAGGGCGACGCCGCGTCGGGCGGCCGATCGATCCGCATGCCGAAGAAATCCCATTGCACGTTGATCACCGGAAACGCGAAGCCGCAGCTCACGACGCTGGCCAGCAGGCTGCCGTGCCCGACCAGCTTGCCCATCAGCTTGACGGTGGGATTGGGTCCCGTGAACGGCTCGGTCGCACTGATGATCAGGACATAGGCCAGCGCCGCAACGACGATGGCGTTGAAGCGCAGCAGGACCGACGTCTTGGAATCGAGCGCCGAGAGCATGCCATTGAGGCGATCCCAGGCGGCCACCCGGGCCTTGTCCTCGACGGCGGCCTGACCGGTCTGGAGTCGCGCGATCGCGAGGGCGCGATCGGCGATCGTCATGCCCGCAACGCGTCGATGTTGGCGGCGTAGCTGGCCGGTCCGCCGGAGAACACCGCGGTGCCCGCCACCAGCACGTCGGCGCCGGCCGCGACGCAGCGCCTGGCGGTCTCCGGATTGACGCCGCCGTCGACCTCGAGGTCGATCGGCTTGCCCAGTGTATCGATCGCCTTGCGCAGGGCCGCGATCTTGGCGAGCTGGCTTTCGATGAAGGCCTGACCGCCAAATCCCGGGTTGACGCTCATCACCAGCACCAGGTCTAGGTCGCCCAGCACGTTCTCGATGGCGGCAAGCGGTGTCGCCGGATTGAGCACGCAGCCGGCCTTCTTGCCGAGACTCTTGATGAGCTGGATGGTGCGATGAACGTGCGGGCCAGCCTCGGGATGGAAGGAGATGACGTCGGCGCCGGCCTCGGCGAAGGCCGGCACCAGCGGATCGACCGGCGAGACCATGAGATGGCAGTCGAACGGCCGCCGGCTGTGCTTGCGCAGGGCCTTCACGACCACCGGGCCGATCGTCAGGTTGGGCACGAAGTGGTTGTCCATGACGTCGACATGGATCCAGTCGGCGCCGGCCGCCGTGACCGCCTCGATCTCGGCCCCCAGGGCCGCGAAATCGGCCGACAGGATCGAGGGGGCGATGCGGACGGGCTGTTGCGGCATGATCAGGTCCCGGGGCGCGTCGGGGCTTCCCAGCCCTTGCGGCGGAAGGGGTGGGCCGGGAAAGTGCCGAGCGGCTTGTACTCCTCGGAGAAGAAGCCGAGCTCCTCCAGGGCGAGCTTCAGCGGGCGCTGCGCCGGATGTCCCTCGACCTCGGCGTAGAACTGCGCCTGCTCGAAGTGCGCTCCCGACAGGTAGCTCTCGAGCTTGACGATGTTGACGCCGTTCGTGGCGAAGCCGCCCAACGCCTTGTAGAGGGCGGCCGGCACGCTCTTCACCCGGAACAGGAAAGCGGTCATGCACTGCACGGTGCGCCAGTCGGGCGTGGCGTCGTCGCGCGAGAATACCAGCATGCGCGTGGTGTTGTGCTCGGCATCCTCGATGTTGCGCGCCAGCACCTTCAGGTCGTAGATGCGGGCCGCCAGCGAGGAGGCGATGGCGCCGACGCTCTTGTCGCCGTCCTCGGCGATCTCGCGCGCCGCACCCGCGGTATCGCCGTGGACCAGCGGCGTGTAGCGGTGCCGCTTCAGGAAGTTGCGGCACTGCGACAGCGCCTGGACGTGGCTCTTCACCGTCTTGATCGACTTCAGCGTGGCGCCGGGCAGCGCCACGAGGCAGTGCTCAACGCGCTGGAAATGCTCGGCGACGATCTTCAGCCTGGTGTGGGGCAGCAGGCTGTGCAGGTCGGCGACGCGGCCCGCGATCGAGTTCTCCACCGGGATCATCGCCAGCTCGGCCTTGCCGGCCTGAACCGCGGCCATCGCCGTCTCGAACGTCGGGCACGGCAGAGTCGTCATGTAGGGAAAAGCCGAGCGGCAGGCCATGTCCGAATTGGCGCCGGCCTCGCCCTGGAAGGCGATGGTGTTGCTCGCCGCGCCCCTGCCGCCACGGCTCGTCCGCCCCTTTGCCATCTCTCGATCCCCCGAACTCACGCCCTAAGCGGATTGGTCGGCGGGTTGTTTCGCCCGCCGGATCAGCCACGTCAATTGCTCGCCGACACGCCGCCGAAGAGCGAAAAACCCCGCAAAATCCGGCACTTGCGACGTTCCGCCGCGCGAGCGCGAGGCCGTGATCGGATACTACTGGCCGCACTGAGGGCGTGCTACAGCAACGTCCGGAATTTTCGGCGCTTCGGGATCTGACTATGGCCAGTTTCAACACGGTTGCGGGCTGCGTTCTGGCCTCGGCGCTGTTCGCGATGGTGGTGGGCAAAGTCTCCAACGCCCTGGTGCATCCGCACAAGCTCGACAAGCCCGCGATCGCGGTCTCCGACGAGGCGCCGCAGACGGCCGCCGCCGCGGCGCCCGCGCAAGAGCTGCCGCCGATCGGCCCCAAGCTCGCCGGCGCCAACGTCGACGCCGGCAAGGCGATCTTCCAGAAGCAATGCTTCACCTGCCACACGACCGACAAAGGCGGTGCCAACAAGGTGGGTCCCAACCTGTGGGATATCGTCGGTCGCAAGAAGGCGAGCCACGCAGGCTTCAGCTACTCCTCGGCGCTGCAGGGCAAGGGCGGCGACTGGACCTACGAAGACATCGATCACATGATCTTCAAGCCGACCGCCTACGTGAAGGGCACCAAGATGGCCTTCGCTGGCCTGCCCAAGGAGCAGGAGCGCGCCGACGTGATCGCCTACCTCCGCACCATGGCGGATTCACCCAAGCCGCTGCCCTAAGGCCGTAGACGACTTGGCCGGGTCGGTTCCCGCCGAGCTGGTCGCTCTGGCTGAGAGTCTCGCAGACGCGGCGCGGCCGATCTGCAATCGCTATTTCCGCACCGCCGTCGCTGTCGACGACAAGACCGATGCGAGCCCCGTGACCATCGCCGACCGCGAGGCGGAGATGGCCATGCGCGCGCTGCTCACCGAGCACGTGCCGCAGCACGGCGTGTTCGGCGAGGAGCACGGCGCGGTGCGCACCGACGCGGACTATGTCTGGGTGCTCGATCCGATCGACGGCACCAAGGCGTTCATCACCGGCCTGCCGATCTTCGGCACGCTGATCGCGCTCCTGCATCGCGGCAAGCCCGTGCTGGGCGTCATCGACCAGCCGATCCTGGGCGAGCGCTGGCTCGGCGTCTCGGGCGCGCGTTCGACCTTCAACGGCCAGCCGATCCAGGTGCGCGCCTGCGCCGAGCTCGCGAACGCCTACATGTATTCGACGGCGCCGATCATGTTCCCCGGCGAGTGGGAGAAGCGGCACGCCGCGCTGACGCAGCGGGTCAAGCTCTTCCGCTGGGGCGGCGATTGCTATGCCTATGGGCTGCTGGCGTCGGGCCATGTCGACCTGGTGGTCGAGAATTCCCTGAAGCTCTACGACTTCGCCGCCCTCGTGCCCGTCGTCAAAGGCGCTGGCGGGCTCATAACCGACTGGCAGGGCGGCGAACTGGACATCAACTCCGACGGGTCGGTGCTGGCGGCAGGCGATCCCGCCGTCCATCGCGCCGCCACGGCCGTGCTCATGGGTGACGATTCCGGCACGCCGCGAGATCGTCGCCCGCTGGGTTGAGTTCCTGCCACGTCGTGCGGTCGATATCGTACCAGACGATGTCGGTGAAGCCCTTGTAGTCGACGCGGCGTCGGTAGGCGAGGCCGAGCCGTTTCATCACCGCCTGCGAGGCGACATTGTCGGGCAGGGTGATGGCGAAGATCAGATCGAGGCCCAGCGTGCCGAAGCCGTAACAAAGCGCCGCGCGCGCCACCTCGGTGGCGTAGCCGTGCCCCCAGGCATCCGGATGCAGCGCCCACAGCACCTCCGTCGCGTCGAATTCGGGCACGAAGTTCAGGCCGCCATGGCCGATCAGCCTGTCGCCGAGGAAGATGCCCCAGGGCGCATGGCGCCGCTCCCGCCAGGCGGCGACGAAGCGGCCGATCGTGCCGCGCATCGCCTCGACGGGCTCACCCTTCACGGGCGGCAACCACTTGGCCACGTCGGGATGGCAGCGTACGGCCGCATAGGCTTCGGCGTCGTCGGCCGCCAGGGGCCGCAGGGAGAGTCGGTCGGTCTGGAGCGTCGTCATCTTTACAGAACTTTACACGGCCGAGAGGGAGGCGAAACGGTCCGGCTCCATATCACGGTCACGGGGAACCCCATCCCCAGACCAAGGAGAGTGACATGGCAAACGAGAACAAGCTCACCGGCACGCGGCGCAAGAGCCTGACCACCATCATGGCGGCTCTGCTGGCCGGCAGCATCGCCGCCACCGCCGGTGGCACCGCCTACGCGAAGACCGACGGCCCGATGGACCCGGCCAAGTTCCAGCAGCGCATCGAGAAGCGGGTCGACAAGGCGCTCGGCAGCACCGATGCCACGGCCGACCAGAAGAAGAAGGTGACGGAGATCCTGCAGGCCGCCTTCAAGGACATGAAGGGCTTCCACGGACAGCGCGTCGAGAATCGCAAGGCGATGGAAGCGGCCATGCAGGCGCCGACCATCGATACCGCGAGGATCGAGCAGATCCGCGCCGAGCAGATGAAGATCGCCGACGCGAGCTCCAAGCGCTTCACCCAGGCGCTGGTCGACGCCGGCAACGTGCTGAACGCCTCGCAGCGCCAGGCCTTCTTCAAGAGCTGGAACGAACGTCGCCGGCATCACGGCTGAGTGCGCCTGGATGACATCGAGGGTGCCGCGGTCCGATACTGAGGCGATGGCCGAGCGCATCCTGATGATCGACGACGACAGCCGCCTCGCCGGGATGGTCTCCGACTATCTCGGCGGGGTGGGCTTTCGCCTGACCGTCGCCGGGACCGCCCGCGACGGCGAGGCCTGGCTGAAGCGTGAGACCTTCGATGCCATCATCCTCGACCTCATGCTGCCCGACGCCGACGGACTCGACCTCTGCCGCCGGCTGCGCGGCGTGAGCGACCTGCCCATCCTGATGCTGACGGCGCGCGGCGAGCCGATGGACCGCGTCGTCGGCCTGGAGGTCGGCGCCGACGACTATCTGGCAAAGCCCTTCGAGCCGCGCGAGCTGCAGGCCCGCCTGCGCGCCATCCTGCGCCGCAAGGGAACGCCGGCCAGGAGCGAGACGCTGCGCTTCGGCCGGCTCGAGATCGACAAGGGCGCGCGCGTGGTGCGCATCGACGGCGAGGAGCGCACGATCACCTCCTACCAGTTCGCCTTGCTGCTGGCGCTGGCCGAGCGCGCCGGGCGCGTGCTGTCGCGCGATGCGTTGATGGACCTGCTCAAGGGCGAGAAGCTGGAAGCGTTCGACCGTTCGGTCGACGTCCACATTTCGCGCATCCGCGCCGCCATCGAGGACGATCCCAAGAAGCCGCGCCGCATCCTGACGGTGCGCGGCGCGGGCTACGTCTTCGCCAAGGACCAGGACCGGTGACATCACGCACCGTCCACCGCAGGCCTGCGTCCTGACACCATGCGGCGCCTTTACCTGCAGTTCTACCTCACCATCCTCGTCGTGCTGGCGGTGTTCGTCGGCGCGGCGGCGCTGCTGTGGCGGCTGGCCGACGACGATGCCCGCACACCGCAATACTTCGAGGTCGCCGCCGAGCTGACCGGCGCCCTGCTGCCCGACCTCGATGCGCCGGTCATCGAGCAGCAACGCGCGATCGAGGTCCTGTACCGCAAGCTGCGCTTCGACATCGCGCTGTACCGGCCGGACGGCAAGCTGATCGCCATGGCCGGCGCCCCGCCGCCGCGCTTCGATCATCACCGCGCCCGCCAGGGTTGGCGGCGCGGCCCCGGCGGGCCGAACTTCACCTTGCGACTGCCCGACGGCCGCTGGCTGGTCGCCCGCCAGGTACGCGAGCGCGCCAATCCGACCTTCTGGATCACCGCCTTCCTGGCCCTGGTCGCACTGGCGGTCGCCGTGGGCGCGTTCCCGGTGGTGCGCGGTCTCGGCCGCCGCCTGGAACGCCTGAAGGCCGGCGTCGAGCGGTTCGGCAACGACCTCGGGGCCCGCGTGAAGGTCGAAGGCCGCGACGAGGTCGCAGCCCTCGCCCAAAGCTTCAACCGCTCGGCGGAGCGCATCGAGCAGCTCGTCGCCGCCCATCGCATGCTGCTCGCCAACTGCAGCCACGAATTGCGCACGCCGCTCGCCCGCATCGCCGTCGCCGCCTCGCTGCTGGGCGAGGGTGCCGACGCCAAGACCCGCGAATCGCTGAAGCACGACGTCGAGGAGCTCGACCAGCTGATCGAGCAGATCCTCCTGGCGAGCCGTCTCGAAGCCCTGCCGACCCTGGCGCATCGCGAGCCCGTGGACCTTCTGGCGCTGGCCGCCGAGGAGGCCGCACGTTTCGACCTGGACGCCACCGGCCAGCCGGTGATGGTGTCGGGCGATCGCACGCTGCTGCGGCGGCTGATCCGCAATCTGCTGGAGAATGCGCGGCGCTATGCCGGCGACGGTCCGGTCGAGGTCTCGGTTGCCGTCGAGAACGGGCGCGCCGTTCTCGAAGTCTCCGACCACGGACCCGGCGTGCCGGCAGGGGAACGACAGCGCATCTTCGAGCCCTTCTATCGCCTGGCCGGAGGCAGCGAGAGCGGACGAGGCAGCGGACTCGGTCTCGCCCTGGTGCTCGACATCGCCCGTCGTCACGGCGGCGACGCTGTCTGCCTGGCGGCAGAAAGCGGCGGCAGCCGCTTCCGGATCGACCTGCCGGCTGCGTAAGATGCTTCGGTGAACGCTCGTTTACCGGAGGAGCAGCCATGGATTTCGACATTCCCGCGGAGATCTCGGCCTATCTCCGTGAGCTCGACGCCTTCATCGAGCGCGAGATCCGGCCGCTCGAGCGGGAGAACGACAATATCCGCTTCTTCGACCATCGCCGCGAGCATGCGCGCACCGACTGGGACAATGACGGCCAGCCGCGCCACGAATGGGAGGCGCTTCTGGCGGAGATGCGGCGCCGCGCCGACAAGGCCGGCCATCTGCGCTTCGGCCTGCCCAAGGAGCTCGGCGGCAAGGACGGCTCGAACCTCGCCATGGCGATCATACGCGAGCATCTCGCGCACAAGGGGCTCGGCCTGCACAACGACCTGCAGAACGAGAGCTCGATCGTCGGCAATTTCCCGGTCGCCCTGCTGCTGCACCGCTTCGGCACCAAAAAGCAGAAGGAGCGCTATCTCGAAGGCATGCTGACCGGCAAGGAGCGCATCGCCTTCGGCCTGACCGAGCCCGACCACGGCTCGGATGCCACCTTCATGGAGACCACCGCGACCAGGCAGGGCTCCGACTGGGTGATCAACGGCATGAAGCGGTTCAACACCGGCATGCACACCGCCACCGTCGACCTGATCTTCGCCCGCACCTCGGGCAAGCCGGGCGATGCGCGCGGCATCTCGGCCTTCCTGACGCCGGTCAAGTCGGAGGGCTTCAAGGTCGAGCACATGTGGTGGACCTTCAACATGCCGTCCGACCATGCCGAGGTCTCGCTGACCAACGTCAAGGTGCCGGGCTCGACCATGCTGGGCGAGGAAGGCCGTGGGCTCGACGTGGCGCAGACCTTCGTGCACGAGAACCGCATCCGCCAGGCCGCCTCGAGCCTGGGGGCGGCGCAATACTGCATCGACATGTCGGTGGCCTACGCCAAGAACCGCAAAGTGTTCGGCAAGGCGCTGGCGTCGAACCAGGCGATCCAGTTCCCGCTCGCCGAGCTGCATACCGAGGCCGAGATGACGCGCGGCCTGGTGCGCAAGACCGCCTGGCACCTCGACCGCGAGCACCATATGAACGTCAGCGAATGGGTGGCGATGTCCAACTACCGCGCCAACCGGCTGGTATGCGACGCCGCCGACCGCGCCATCCAGGTCCATGGCGGCATCGGCTACTCGCGTCACACGCCGTTCGAGCATATCTATCGCCATCACCGGCGGTACCGCATCACCGAAGGTTCGGAGGAGATCCAGATCCGCCGCGTCGCCGGCGCGCTGTTCGGATTCTGGGGCGCGCAGAAGGCATCGACGGCGCCGAAGGAATAGCCTTGCCTCCCCAGCTTCGCTGGGGAGGTGGCGCGTAGCGCCGGAGGGGTCATGAGCGAACGACGAGGGGCCGCCCATGACCCCTCCGCCCCTTTGGGGCACCACCCCTCGCATGACGAGGGGAGGAAGCGAAGCCTCACCGGCGACGCCATCATGTTCGGCACGGCCATGCTCCTGGGCTCGAGCTACCCGTTCGCCAAGGACGTTCTCGCCGTCATGAGCCCGCTGCTCTACAGCGCCTCGCGCTACCTGGTGGCCGGCGTCTTTCTCTTCGCCGTGGCCGTGCTGATGCGCAAGCCGATGGGGCTGGCTCGCCGCGACTGGGTGCCGATGATCCTGCTGTCGGTGGTCGGTGTCGGCTTGTTCCAGGCCTCCTGGGGCCTGGCGATGGCGCGCACGCCGCCCTCGGTCGGCTCGATCGTCATGACCACCACCACGGCTTTCTCGGCGCTGCTCGCCTGGTTCGGCGGCCGCCGGCTGCCGGCTCTCGGTTGGGTGGGCATCGTCGTCGCCTTCGCCGGCGTCGTGGTCGTGGTCAACAATTCGC
>JAEWIV010000206.1 GCA_023386865.1 Pseudomonadota bacterium | reverse complement strand
CGGCACTCCAGTGCCGCTCATAGAGTAACAACACATGACGCGCCACTGGAGTGGCGCGCTCCCGGCAAGGACTATTTCGCGTACTTGCCGCCGGTTTGCGGCGTGTGCGGGCCCTCGCCGCCCTTGTCCTTGTGTTGCGAGCGCGTGGTGCGCGCCCAGGTGCGCTTGAGCTCATCCTTCACGCTGAACTTGAGCGTGCCCACCTTCTCGACGGTGAGCTCGATCTTGTCGCCGTCCATGAACGAGTTCAGGCCGCGATGGTTGGTCCCGGTGGCGAGGATGTCGCCGGGATTGAGGGTGTGGATCGAGCTCACCCACTCGATGCAGCGCGGGATGTTGTGCGCCATGTCGTTGGTGTTGAATTTCTGCATCACCTCGCCGTTGTTGGTGAGCGTGATGTTGAGGTTCTGCGGATCGGCGATCTCGTCGGCCGTGACGATCCACGGGCCGATCGGCGCAAAGGTGTCGCGCGACTTCATCTGGAAGAAGACGTTGCCCGGCGGCGGCAGGCCGCGGGCCGAGCCGTCGATGAAGCAGGTGTAGCCGAAGATATGCTTCATGGCGTCGCCCTGGCCGACGCGGGTCGCGGGCTTGCCCATGACGAGCGCGAGCTCGGCCTCGCCCTCGAAGATGGTGGCCGGCACATCGGGCAGCACCATGGTGTCGCCCTCGCCGATCACCGCCGACGCCGCCTTGTGGAAGGCGTTGATCTGCGGCTTCTCCTTCAGCGTGCCGTCCTCCATGTAGTTCACCGCCATGCAGACGATGTTGCCGGGCTTCGGGACGGGCGGGCGCAGGCGCACGTCCTTCAGCGGTACGCCCTTGCCGTCGGCGGCGGCTTTCTCGACCTTCGCCTTGTAGGCGTCCCATTTGGCGATCAGCCCGATGATCAGGTCGCGGCTGTCGATGTGCGGGATGTCCTTCACCGCGTCGGTGATGTCGACGACCGAATCGCCTTTGACGACGCCCAGCCGCCAGTCGTTGAAATAGCAGAGCTTCACTTCTTGTCTCCCCCTTCGAACACCTTCTTGGCGACGTTGGCCGCCGACATGGCGACCGGCCACCCGCCGTAGAAGGCAAGATGCGTGATGAGCTCGAGCAGCTCGTCCCTGGTGACGCCGTTGTTCAGGGCGCGCTGGAAGTGTCCGGTTTGCTGCTCGGTGCGGTTCAGCGCCACCAGGGCGGCGCAGGTGATCAGGCTGCGGTCGCGCTTGGAGAGGCCCTTCCTTTCCCAGACGTCGCCGAACAGCACGTTGTCGGTCAGCTCGACGAGCTTGGGCGCGAACTGGCGCAGCGCGTCGCGGGCAGCCGACGAATCGGCGGGTCGATTGGCCATGGTTTTCCCTCCTCTACATGAACTCTCGGATCACGGGCTGGCGTGGCCGATGAAGCGCTCCGGCGGCCGCTCGCCCCACTGCGACTGGAAGCCCTCCTCCACGCTCAGCAGGTGGCCACCGTTGGCGGCATTGAGCCGGTCGGTGTCGGCCCAGCGCTCGTGCACGCGGCCCCACGGGTCGCACCAGTAATCGTAGACCTGGCTGCCCAGCAAGTGGCGGCCGATGCCCCACATGTGCTGGTACTTGCCGACGTTCTTGATGTGCTCGTGGTCCTGGAAGACGGCGTCGATATCCTGCGCCTCGTACGACACGTGGTTGAGGCCGGTCTTCTCGTTGTGCACGCAGAACAGCACGTGGTGATCGACGTATTCGTCGCCGCGATCGAGGCGGCTGAAGGCGCCGATGACGTTCTCCTTGTCGCCGGCGTAGACGTCGTCGGAACGGATCATGCCCAGGGTCTCGCGGAACCACGCCACGGTCTCCTTGACCTTGGGCGTCGCCAGGACGCCGTGGCCGATGCGCTGGATCAGGGTCGGCGACTTGGAAAGCCGCATCAGCCGGCCCTTGCGGGCCAGCGGATTGCCGCCGGTATTCACCGGATCACGTTCGACCTTGGTCGGCGGCACGCTCGACATGCCGTGGATGACCTCGATCTGGTAGCCGTTGGGCTCCTTCAGGCGCACCCGCTTGCCGCCGCCCGGCTCGTTCAGGGTCTCGATCCCCGAGGCGCTGGGCAGCTTGGCAAGGCGCTTCAGGTCGTCCTCGCTCGCGGCGTGGTAGGCGAAGCCGATGAACCTGGTGCCGCCCTTGTGCACGGCATGCAAGTGATGGTGGCCGTCGGCGCCGCGCATGTAGAGCGCGTCGGGCGTGCGCTCCGCACGCACCAGGCCGAAATGGGTCAGGAACTCTTCCATCGCATCGAGGTCGGGTGCCTCCATGCGCGGGAAGGCGAATTCGGCGGCTTTGATCGCAACCATGGTTTCCTCCGGACTTAAGCTGGCGTCTTGAACTGGTCGGGCAGGCGTTCCTCGTTGCCGAGAGCCACGCGGCGCACGCCGTCGCTGTCGGGGCTGGCCGGGAAGCCGATGGCGGCGCGCGGCGCCGGCACCTCGACCACCTTGTTCGAGAGGCGGCCGACGCCCGTCACCTCGACGTCGATCGTATCCCCCACCTCGAGCGGACGCGAGTTGGCCGGCGTGCCGGTGAGCAGGATGTCGCCCGGCAGGAAGGTCATATGGCGTGCGAGGTCGGCGATCAGGTAGCCGCAATCGAAGATCTGCTCGCTGATCGCGCCCTCCTGCACCATCTTGCCGTTCTTGTAGGAGCGCAGGGTCGATTTTCTCACGTCGACGCCGGAGACGAGCCCCGGGCCGATCGGGCAGAAGCCGTCCATCCCCTTGACCCGCAGCATCGAACCCGCATCGGTGTCGCGGAAATCATGGCAGCCGAAGTCGTTGGACGGCGCGAAGCCCGCGATGCAGTCCCACGCTTCCTCGCGCGTGACGTTGCGCGTCACCTTGCCGAACACGACGGCCATCTCGCCCTCGTAGTTCACGTACTTGTAGCCCTTGGGCTTGATCAGCTCGCCATTGTGGGCATTGAGCGCGGTGAGCGGCTTCTGGAAGTAGGTCGGCGACTTGGGTGGCGTACGGGTGTTGTTGAACTCGTAGTAACGCGAGATGTAGTTCACGTGCACGCAGATGATCTTGGTCGGCGTGCACGGCGGCAGGTGGACGACCTCGTCTTCCCGACAGGTGCGGCCGTCGGCGAAGACGATGCGGCCGTCCTTGAACTCGGCCCAGTACTCGCTGCCATCCTTCATCACCCGCCGCACTTCCTTGCGCGGCCCCTCGAGAACACTCATGCACACACTCCCTTTTTGCCGGACCGCATCATGATCATGAGCGGGCCTGACGGCCCGCGGTCCGGCTCGATCACTTCTTCGCCGCTTCGATCGCGCGCCAGACGTTGAGCGGCGTTGCCGGCATGGCGACGTCCTTGACGCCGAGCGGCGCCAGCGCATCCATGATGGCGTTCATCACCACCGGCATGGCGCCCACGGTGCCCGCCTCGCCCGCCCCCTTGGCGCCCAGCGGATTGTACTGCGTGGGCACCGGGTTGCTCTTCACTTCCATGTTCGGGATCATCTGGGCGTGCGGCATGGCGTAGTCGAGGAAGCTCGCCGTCAGGAGCTGGCCGGACTCGCGATCCCACACGACCTGCTCGCACAGGATCTGGCCGATGCCCTGGGCGACGCCGCCATGGATCTGGCCCTTCAAGCCCGTCGGATTCATCACCGTGCCGACGTCGTCGACCACGAAGTAGCGGTCGACCGTGACGTCGCCGGTCTCGGGATCGACCTCGGCCTCGCAGATGTGGCAGCCGTTGGGATACGTGTCCTTCTGGCCGAGGTAGGTGGCGTTCTCGTACAGCCCGCCCTCGAAGCCCTTCGGCCACTTGGTCGGGTTGAAGGCCGCCATCGCCACCTGCTTCAGCGGCACGCTCTTGTCGGTCCCCTTGACGGTGAAGGTGCCTTCCTTGAACTCGATGTCCTGCTCGCCTGCCTCCAGGAGATGGCCCGCTATCTTCTTGCCCTTCTCGATCACCTTGCCGGCGGCCAGGTAGAGGGCCGAGCCGCCCAGCACCGTCGAGCGCGAGCCGTTGGTGCCCATGCCGAAGGCGACGCGGTCGGTGTCGCCGTCGATGTACTGCACGTCCTTGGGATCGATGCCCAGCCGCTCGTTCAGGATCTGCTTGAACATGGTCTCGTGGCCCTGCCCCTGGGCCTTGGTGCCCATGAGCAGCGCCGCCGTGCCGCTGGGGTTGAAGCGGATCTCGGCATATTCGGGCTGCGCCGTGCCGGCCGCCTGCTCGATGGCATTGACGATCCCGAGCCCGCGCAGCCGGCCGCGTTTCCGCGATTCCTCCTGCCGCGCCTTGAAGCCCGCGACGTCCGCGAGCTTGAGGCCCATGTCGAGATTCTCCTCGAACTTGCCGCAGTCGTAGAACGGCCCGACCGGACTTTGATAAGGCAGGTCCTTCTCGGCCAGCATGTTCTTGCGGCGCAGCCCGACGCGATCGACGCCGAGCTCGCGCGCCGCGTCGTCGATCAGCCGCTCGATCAGGTAGATGGCTTCCGGCCGTCCCGCGCCGCGGTAAGGCGCCGTCGGATTGGTATTTGAGAGCACGCCCACCACGTTGATGTAGGCCGTGGGGATCCGGTAGACGCCCAGCACCGTGCCGATCATGCCGAACGGCGACAGGAGATTGCGGTCGGACCCGACATAGGCGCCGATGTTGGCCAGCATGTTGAGGCGCAGCGCCACGAACTTGTTGTCCTTGTCGAGCGCCAGCTCGATCTCGCCGATATTGTCGCGGCCGTGCTCGTCGGCCATCACCGCTTCGCTGCGTTCGCAGGTCCACTTCACCGGACGCAGCAGCTTGCGCGCCGCCCACAGGGTCAGGCGATGTTCGACATATTGCCAGCCCTTGGTGCCGAAGCCGCCGCCGACGTCCTGGGCGATCACCCGCATCTTGCTCTCGGGCACCTTGAAGACGCTGTTCGCCAGCATGTTGCGCACGCGGTGGGGGTACTGCACGTCGGCGTAGAGGATCAGGCGATCCTCGCCCTGGTCGTAGGTCGCGAGCGTGCCGCGCGGCTCCATGTACTGGGCATGCACGCGGGTGATCACGTAGCTGCGCTTCACCACCCGGGCCGCGCCCTTGATCGCCTCGTCGGTGGCGGCCTTGTTGCCGCGCTCGACGTTGTTGGAGATGTTGTCGGGGCAGTCGTCCCACACCGCCGGAGCGCCGGGCTTCACCGTGTCCTCGGTCGAGGTCACCGACGGGATCGCCTCGTAGTCGATGTTCACAAGCTCGGCCGCATCCTTGGCCTCGGCCAACGTGTCGGCGATCACCATGACAACCGGATCGCCGACATAGCGCACACGGTCGGTGACCAATGGCGGCCGCTGCGGCGCGAACATCGGCTTCCCGTCGGGCCGCTTGCGCGGCATGTTGGCCTTGGGCATGCCGAGCCCGTCCGCCGTAACGTCATGCCCCGTCAGGATGGCGACGACACCCGGCGCCGTCTTCGCGGCCTCGACGTCGATCGACTTGATCTTTGCGTGGGCATGCGGCGAGCGCACGAACACGGCATGCGCCTGGCCATGCAGGTTGACGTCGTTGATGAAGCGGCCCTGCCCGCGCAGCAGGCGCGGATCCTCGAAGCGCAGGACAGGTTGACCGATACCGTACTTGCTCATGACATTCCTCGTACTGCCGGCACTTTACGACTGGTTGACGACATGGGCGAGCGGCCGCCAGCGCGCCATGTCCTGCTCGACGCGGGCGCGGAATTCACTCGGTGTGCTGACCCGCGTGTCGTTGCCCAGCTCCTCGAGCTTGCTCTTGATCTCGGGCCGCGCCATCGCCTGGCGAAGCGCGTCGTTCAGGCGGTCGCGCAGCGCCGGCGGGAACCCGGTCGGCGCGGTGAAGCCCAGCCACGACACGACGTCATAATCCGGCACCAGCGTCTCGGCGACCGTCGGCACGTCCGGGAAGCCGGGATGGCGTTCCTTGGACGTGACGGCCAGCGCCTTCAGCTTGTCGGTCTTCAGCATCGGCTGGGCGTTGGAGAAGGTGACGACCTGCATATCGAGCCGGCCACCCACCAGGTCGTTGTACGGCGCACTGAGGCCGCCTTTGTAGGGCACGTGGGTGATCTTCGCACCCGTCTGCGACAGCAGCAGCTCCATCGCCATGTGCAGCGTCGAGCCGACGCCCGAGGTGCCGTAGGTCAGCTCGTTGGGTCGCCGCCTGGCCTCGTCGATGTAGGCCTGGATGGTCTTGAACCGCGAATCGGGCGCGAAGGTGAAGACGAAGGGAAAGCGCGTCACGATCGAGATGAAGTCGAAGTCGCGCAGCAGATCGTAGGACAGCGTCTTGTCGGTCGCCGAGACCACCGCCTGCCCGCCCGTCATCATGTAGAGCACGCCGCCGTCGGGCTTCATGCGCGCGATCTGGGTCGCCGCCAGACGCTCGGCCGCGCCCGGCTTGGGCTCGATCACGATCTGCACGCCCAGGATCTCGGTGAGCGGCACCGAGAGATGGCGCGCGATCGTGTCCGGATTGGAGCCGGCGTCGTAGCCGTGGATCAGGCGAATGGGATTGGCGGGCCAGGCCTGCGCCCGCCCGATCGACGGCGCAGCGAGCGTCGCCGTGCCGGCGAAGATCAGCGTCCTGCGACTCATCGGACCGCGGGCCTCCAGGCCCGCATCATGATCATGAGCGGGCCTCACGCCGAATCGACCGCAGGTCGATTC
>JAEWIV010000190.1 GCA_023386865.1 Pseudomonadota bacterium | reverse complement strand
GACGCGCGTGGGGGTGATGGACCGCCACAACGAGAAGCTGGTCGGCCTGGGCATGGCGGCGGGCGCGCAGGCGCGGGGCGCCGACGACGGCAGAAGCCCGATCCTCGTGGCGCCGATCGGCAAGGACTGCACCACCACGGTGGTCGAGCGCGGCCTCGATCCCCGGCGCACGGTGGCGATCGACCTCACCGGCGACATCGCCAAGCGCCTCACCATCATGACCGCGCCCGGCGCCGACGACCTGGTGCGCGACGCGGCGGCCGCCATCCTGGCGCGCACCGGCGCCAAGGTGACCTTGATCAAGGATTCGCCCGGCTTCATCGCCCAGCGCATGTGCGCCATGATCGCCAACCTCGGCTGCGAGATGGCCATGATCGGCATCGCCTCGGCGGCCGACGTCGACACCGCCATGACGCTCGGCCTCAACTATCCGCGCGGGCCGCTGGCGCTGGCCGATTGGCTGGGCGTCAAGGACTGCCACGAGATCCTGGTGCAGCTGCAGGCCATCACCGGCGACGACCGCTACCGGCCGAGCCAGTGGCTGCGGCGCCGGGCGCAATTGGGGTTGAGCGCAACGACGATCGAGTGAGAATGAGGGGCAGATGCCCTTCACGCCGTTTCACCTCGGGCCGGGCCTCGCCTTCAAGGCCGTCGGCGGCAAGCATTTCAGCTTCATGGTGTTCGGCGGCGCGCAGGTGTTGATCGATATCGAGCCGTTGGTCGGCATCGTCCAGGGATGGCCGATCCTTCACGGTGTAACGCACAACGTTCTCGGTGCACTCATCATCGGCCTCGTGGCGGGCGCGGTCGGCAAGCCGATCAGCGAGTTCGTCTTGAGGCTGCTGCGGATTCCGCATCATCCGATAATCTGGCCGGTGGCGTTCCTCAGTGCCTTCGTCGGCACCTATTCGCACATCGCCCTCGATGCGGTGATGCATCGCGACATGGAGCCGTTCTGGCCGCTGGCCGAGGGCGATCCGTTGCTCGGTATGATGTCGGTAGAAGGCCTGCATGTCCTTTGTCTCGCCGCAGGCCTTCTCGGTTTGCTGGTTATCGTCGGCCGGGCTTTGTTTTCTCAGTTCCAGCGATCCGCGACGCGCACCGGCCGTGCGCGGCGCGGCCCGCCGCCCAACAGAAGTTCGGTGAACGCGTGAACGGCCAGCGGTTTTGGGGGTGGATTGCCACCATCGCGGCACAATCGACCGTGGCGATTGCCGCTTTCGGCTGGTTCGCCCCGCGGTCGGCTGGCTCGGCCACTCCCGGGAGCGGCCGTTCGAGATTCCGAGGAGCGGGCGATGACGGACGTTGGCCCGCGAATCGCCTGCCGCGGCGAGCATTGCCAGCGGTTCGAGTGACGCGGCACACTCCTCGCTGACGCGATGAAGAGGGGAGATCGGCGATGAACAGGATGAGGATGAAGCGGCGGTGGCGGTTTGGCCTGGCCCTGGGCGCTGTGCTCGCGGCCCTGTCGTTGCCGGCGGCGGCTCAGGAAGTCGTGCTCAAGGGCGTCGCCGCCTTCCAGGAAGGGTCGATCTACGCCCAGAAGTTCGAGCAGTACGTCAAGACGGTCAACGAGAAGGGCAAGGGCCAGATCCGCATCCAGTATCTCGGCGGCGCGCCCAAGGTCATGCCGCTGTTCGACGTCGGCAAGAACCTGAAGGACGGAGTCATCGACATCGTCACGACGTCGAGCGCTTACTACGGCAACGTGCTGCCCGAGGCCGAGGCGATGAAGCTGATCGAGGTGCCGATGGCCGAGCTGCGCAGCAACGGCGGCCTCGCCTTCCTCAACAAGCTGCACGTCGAGAAGGCCAACACCGAGTTCATCGCCCGCTTCTACAATTACGAGCGGGCGCACATCTTCCTGAACAAGGAGATCGCCAAGCCCGATTTCTCCGGGCTCAAGATCCGCGTCACGCCGATGTACCGGCCGATGGTGGAGAAGCTCGGCGGCACCGGCATCAATTCGACGCCGCCCGAGGTCTACACCATGCTCGAGCGCAACACGGTCGACGGCTACGGCTGGGCGACGCGCGGCATCTTCGATTATTCGTGGCAGAAGGTGACGAAGTACCGCGTCGATCCGGGCTTCTACCACCCCGACATCACGCTGCTTGCCAATCACGACACCTGGACCAAGAAGCTGAACGATGCCCAGCGCAAGCTGCTGCTCGACCTCGCGATGGAGATCGAGAACAGCACCGCCGACGTCGCCCTCATCGAGGCCGAACGCAAGAAGCAGGAGGAAGCCGGCATCAAGGTGATCCGCTTCTCGGCCGCCGATGAGCAGCGCTACGTCAAGGAAGCGCGTGAGGCGGGCTGGGCCGTGGTCAACAAGATCAGCCCCGAGAACGGTCCGAAGCTCCGCAGCTACTTCACCAAGGAGTAGGTGAGCGGACCGGCCCGTGACCTTTGCGCTGCGATTCTTCGAGAAGCTGATCGGCTTCTTCGGAATCCTGTTTGGCCTGGTGATCGGGCTGATCATCGCGCTGATCTGCGTCGACGTCGGCTTGCGCGACTTCGGGCTCGGCTCGCTGCCGTGGCTGATCGAGCTCTGCGAGTACCTGATGTATGCCGGCACGTTCCTGGCGGCGCCCTGGGTTCTGCGCCAGGGCAACCATGTCCGCGTCGACATGCTGTTCGTCGCCCTGCCGAAACGCCTGGCGGTCCGCCTGGAGCAGCTGGTCGACCTGGTCGGTTTCGGCATCAGCCTCGTGCTGCTCTACTACGGCAGCGCCGTCGTGAGCGACGCCTGGCGCAACAACATGATCGCCTACAAGACCTGGTACGTGCCGGAATGGCTGCTGTTCCTCGCCATCCCGCTCGGCGCGCTCATGCTGGCCATCGAGTTCGTGCTGCGTTTCATGCGCGTCCAGGGCGTCGTGCGCGACTCCTACGACGTCGCCGACCGGGCGACCTTGTGATGGCGTGGCCCGCCGCCCTGGCCCTCATGCTGGGCCTCGTCGTCCTGGCAATGCTGATCGGCCTGCCGGTCGCCTTCGCCTTCTTCCTCACCAACATCGTCGGCGCCGTCGTCTTTCTCGGCGGCGAGAACGGCATCATGTCGTTCATCCGCGGCTCGATGGCGTCGATCGCCAACTTCAACCTGGCGCCGGTGCCGCTGTTCCTGGTGATGGGCGACATCCTGCTGCGCAGCGGCATGGCCTTCCGCGCCCTCGACGCCATCGACCGCCTGATCCTGCGGGTGCCGGGCCGGCTGTCGGTCGTCGCCGTCAGCGGCGGCACGATCTTCTCCGCGCTGTCCGGATCGACGATCGCCACGACGGCGATGCTCGGCCAGTCGCTGCTGCCCGAGATGCTGCGCCGCGGCTATCACCCGTCGATGGCGATGGGCCCGATCATGGCGATCGGCGGCGTCGACATGCTGATCCCGCCGTCGGCCTTGACCGTGCTGCTGGCGACGCTGGCAAGCAGCGTAAGCCGCGACAAGGTCTCGGTTTCGGACCTGCTGATCGCCGGCATCATTCCCGGCCTGATCATGAGCGTCAGCTTCCTGATGTGGATCGTCGTGCGCTGCTGGATGCGGCCCGATCTTGCGCCGCGGGACGAAGCGGCAGGGTCGCCCATGCCATTGTTCGAGCGGTGGCGGCCGTTCTTCGTCGACGTCGTGCCGCTGTCCTTCATCTTCATCGTCGTCATGGGGAGCATGTTCATGGGCTGG